>CAZKXN010000012.1:11207-16962 GCA_964556905.1 uncultured Gammaproteobacteria bacterium | reverse complement strand
TGTCTTTGGCGCCGCTGTCTTTGGCGCCGCTGTCTTTGGCGCCGCTGTCTTTGGCTCCGCTACCGCTGCCGTTGCCGCTGTACTTTTACCCACGCTCTTCCGCGGTTCCGAATCCTGTGCTTTTACAGGATTGACTGCCGTCCTGGCACGGGGAGGCGGAAGCTGTGCTGGCAGTGGTTTTTCTGCGCTTTCAGCAGATTCATTGCCTCGCGGCGACCAAAACATTATAAAGCACGATAAAGAAATTACGCCTAGTATTTCCAAACCGATCGCCGCGAAAACAAAGAGCAACTTCCCGGTATAATAATATATTGCGGCATGGATCCCTATCCATATTATAATGAACATGCTTTTCCAACTCATCTTCTTGCCTCCTTTGCATATATTCGTTGGAATATCTTTTAAAGAGACTACGCAGTATTGACGAAAAAGTCAATTGTTTGATAAACTGCTTATGGCGAGTTCTTTGGAAGGATAGGAGAGAAAAAGAAAGGCGGTATTCAAATGCCTAACATCGCAGACAGAATAATCTTGGATGTTTTATGGAGGATAGAATATGACAAAGAGCGGTTAAATGCGGGTGATGCCGCAAGCACACTTGAATTTCTTTTTAGATTGTATGGACCGCAATTGAGTTCTCCAGTAGTTGAAAGTCTTCTTTATAAAAAGCGATTTTTTTTCAGGCGTTTGAATACTAAATCCAGTTCTTTATAAACCTCAACACTCTCAACAGCCTTGGCTTTGAGGGTAAAAGGTGTTTTGGTAAAAGGATTGACAAGCATGCTTATATATTGCTCTTTTTCCCAGCAGGGGACCGCTTTGGTCATCTTTCTTTATAGAGGATTTTTTTTGTCGGCGAATACACTTTTATTTTTTCAGCCGCTGAAGGCTTTGCAGTAATTGTTCTGCCGGTTTCGTGTTTAAAACATCAGTTGCAGAACCCCAGCCGCGGCGCACTTGCGCCACTCCGAGATCCATGAAACGGAAATGATTTTTGCCGTGTGCGTCAGAGTTTACCACCAGCTTCACTCCATGCTCAATAGCGAGGCGAATATGCGCATCTTTAAGATCAAGCCGTTCAGGATACGCATTGACTTCCAGCGCCACGCCGTACATTTTTGCGGCTTTTATCACTTTGAGAATATCAATCTGATATGGTTCGCGCTTTTTTATCAAACGGCCGGTCGGATGAAAAAAGATATTAAGAAGCGGATGTTTCATTGCCGTAATAATCCGTTCTGTCATTTGCGTTTCAGTCATTCCAAAATGCGAATGAATAGAAGCGGAGACAATATCCATTTTTTTAAGCGCGGCGTTTGAAATATCAAATAACCCGTTTTTAAGGATATTTATTTCAGCGCTTTTGAAAATGCGAAAATGTTGCGTCGCAAATTTTTTATTCAACGCGTTTATCTCTTTTGCCTGTTGCGCCAGATCGTGTTCCGAAAGCCCTCCGGCAACGCCAAGGGATTTCGTATGATCAGTAATCGCGATGTAAGAAAGGCCGTGCTCCATGGCGGCAAGCGCCATGCTTTCTATTGTTTCGTTTCCATCGCTCCATGAGGTCTGCACTTGCAGGTCGCCGCGAATGGATCCGTAGGGGATTAGCGCGGGAATATTCTTTTTTACAGCCGCTTCCAGTTCTCCGGACGATGTGCGCAATTCAGGAGGCATCCACTGCAATCCTAGTTTTTTATACACTTCTTCTTCTGTCCGCCCGGCAAGAAATTTTTTTCCATGAAATAATCCATACTCGGAAAGTTTCCATTTTTTTACTCCTGCGAGTTTACGCAATTCAATATTATGCTGTTTATCGCCAGTGAAATAAATAAGCGCCGCGCCGTATTCTTTTTGCCGCACCGCTCGCAGGTCAGCATCAATGCCTGCTTTTAACTGAACATTGGCTTTTGTCAGGCCTGCTCCGTACACATGTCCGACCTCTGGAAATCCTGCAAATGCTTTAACTATTGACTTTGGATCTTTTGCGCATACGACAATGTCAATATCTCCTATGGTTTCCTGCATGCGTCTGATGGAACCTGCAACATCAACATGATGCACGCCTTCAATGTCTTGCAACCTGCTTTCTATTGACTTCGCAATAGGCAAGATTTCACCGAGCAAAAATCGCCCTTTGTTTTTTTTCAAGAATTCAATGCTTTTTATAATTTTTTCTTCTGATTTTTTTCCAAAGTGAGCCAGCGCGCTGATTTTTCCCTTGTGAGCCGCTTTTTCGAGGTCAGAAAGTGTTTTGACTTTTAGTTTTTTATACAGTATTTTTATCGTAGATGGACCTACGCCTTCCACTTCAGTGAGCTCTAAAACATTGACAGGCAAATCTTTTTTGAGCTGCGTTAAGTAGCGAAGGGAACCTTTTGTGAGAAGCTCTTGGATTTTTTCCGCAATGCCCTTTCCAACACTTGGTATTTCATCAAGCGCCTTCATTCCTCCTTCTTTATATATATCGCCCAATTCGCGTTCAAGAGACGCAATTACGCCGCTTGCGCGTTTATATGCTCGCGCTCGGAAAGAATCATCTTTTATTTCAAGATATTCGGAAACCTGTTCAAAGATTTTTGCGATTTTTGTATTTGTCATGGCAAATATTATGATAGCAGATTTTTTCAAATAGCGGCAGATAGAATGAAATGCGCCTAACAGCGCTGACATGATAGCATGGACGCACTCGCGCAACCGCTATTGCATACAAAATCGTCATGTGCTATGCTTTGAAAATAAAAGAAACGCGCCAGACTATCAAAAAATTGTCATTTCCAATTCACGATCAAGCCAAAGGCAGGCCTGATTTTGGGATTTTGGTTTATGAAAAAGAGACTACTTTTTTTTCTTATACTATTTCACATCCTTTTTGTTCTCATGATCGGCGGACTGTTTTACGCTATACATGATAATGGAGTGCGGTATGCGTGCCCCTTTCGTGTTGTTATGGGAGGCGCGTGCGTTTCTTCGTCGCAAGACGGCATGGCGTTGGGGCATTTTTTTAAGAGCGTATGGTACTTGATGGATTTATTTTCAGTTCCGCTCGCGTTTGCCGTTATGATAGCGGTTGTATTCTTTTTGTTTGCACTATGGCGACATGAACAGGATGACGGATATTTGTTTGCTGTTCATTCGCATGCGCGCGCATTCTGTTTTTTTAACAGAAATGTTCGGCGGCGTTTCTATCGCTGGCTCGCAATGCGCAGAGCCCGACTATTTTTACCATGCGTCCAGTTGCGGGTGTGCGCAACAGTTGCCAGAATAGTCTGAATTGCATCGTTTTTGTCATCCACGATATTGCGCTAGACTGTCTAAAAACTGTCATTCCCGATCTGATCGAGAATGACAGTTAGTAAAGAAAGCTTATAATCACTGCCCTTGGCCGCCTTCGCGGGAATGACAAATCAAGCGATTTGGGCAGTTTTAGACAGTTTGAAAGCTAGGGCAGTAAAACAAAGCGTATTCCAGCATGACAATTCTGGACAGTTGCGCGGATGCGCGCCCTTAAGAACTAGTTTTAGTTATTATTATTACTGCAGCATATGAAATCACACAATCAAAATAATCATCAGCAAAAATTAGTCCAGGCTAAAGGCACGAGTTCCTTGTGGCGTATCGGCATTGGCGTTTTGGGATTTTTGATCGCCATATCAATTCTTATCTGGATTTCACAAGAAGCAAGCTCAAATGAAGCAAAAGGAAAACAGCAGTCCAATGTACAGCCCAACAGCCAATCTGCCGGATCACTTTCAGCGGGCGAGCTTTCGTTTGACTTTGGGACGGTTTCAATGGCGCAAGGGGTTGTCAAAAAAGAAATTTCTTTGCGTGCTAGCGAGTCAGGACCAGTGAAAATTTCAAGTATTCAGACTTCTTGCATGTGCACGTCTGCAATCTTGAAAAGGGGAGACCGCACATTCGGCCCATTTGGAATGGCGGGACACGGATACGTTCCTCCGGTAAATGAGGAGCTTGCGGCAGGCGAGGAGGCAATACTGGAAATTACGTTTGATCCGACGGCTCACGGACCGTCAGGTGTCGGGCGTATTGATCGCGTTGTCACGGTTGAATCTTCCGGCACAGCTAGGCCGATTCAGATAAACTTCGGAGCGACTGTTACTCCATAGTATGACTGGCAAGAATAGATACCGCTTGATTGTCGGCGTTGCGTTGCTCGTTTTGATAGTCGGATTGACAGTATTCTTCCGCTCCAGCCAAAGCGCCGCTATTATATGGAGCATAAGCAATAATGGCACGTGGCTATTGCCGCTAATCAGCATTTCCGCGCTCATTGACAGCATAAATCCATGCGCGTTTTCCGTATTGTTTTTGACGATCGCTTTTTTGGTAAGCATTGGGCGGCTTCGTTCGTCAATTATGGTTATTGGCGGCTCGTATATTGCCGGACTTTTTACAGTGTATTTCTTGATAGGTGTCGGGCTTATCCAAGTGCTTCACCTATTCAACACTCCTCATTTTATGGCAAAGTTCGGCGCCGCGCTTTTGTTTGTCCTTGGCGCGCTAAATGTGATTTCCGCGCGGTTTCCGTCAGTTGGAATTCAGATCCGCCTTCCGGCATCGTTGAATCAGATAATGGCTCAATGGATTAGGCACGCGTCGGTTCCCACTGCGTTTTTTTTGGGCGCGCTTGTGGGTTTATGCGAATTTCCCTGCACTGGCGGACCGTATCTTACCGCAGTGGGGCTCCTCCATGATCAGGCGACATACTTGAACGGTTTGTTATATCTGGTCTTGTACAATGTCATTTTTGTTCTTCCGCTTGTAGTGATCCTTATCCTTGCAGGCGACGCACGGGTCGTTGAAAAACTTGAACAGTGGGAATTGAAGAACAAAAGTAGAATGCGTTTCTACACAGGAGTCGGCATGTTAATACTTGGGATAGTAATATTTTTGTTTTAATTTTATGGCAGAAATATTATTCCCAATCGTCCTTATCTGGATTTTAGCCGGCCTTGGATGGCGTGCGGGGTCTATTGTGAATATGCATGTGTGCCCTGTTTGCGTTGGTGTAAGCGGCACGTGGATTCTTCTCCTTGCTCTTCGTTTTGCCGGAGTTGCGATTGACCCGATTGTCATAGCCGCGTTGATGGGCGGGTCTGTTGTCGGGCTTGCGTATCAAGGAGAAAAACGGCTTGCCGCCGGCCGCTCATCTGTGCTTTGGAAAGTGAGTTTTATACCGGCGGGTTTTCTGCTTGTTATAAGCGTCATTGAAAACAATTTTGCGTTAGCAGGCGCAGGTGCGCTCGCGGCTTGTCTTATCGCGTATATTTTTCTCTATGCCCATCGCGGATCTAAAGATACAGAGCGGCAAGAGAACGGATTTGTTGAAAAAAAACTTACTAAATGCTGTTAATTATATAATTATATATATGGAACATCACACTCATAATCCACTTCATAATACCGGCGCGACAGGCAAAGACGATACGCAGCCGTGCCATGAAATGCCGGATAGCGCAGGTGAAGATGCGCCAAAACAGAACGTACGTTGGTTTAAGATGGGATTTTTGGCGAACATAGATTGGAAAAACGCGCTCGTTGGTTTCGCGTGCGCCGTGCTTGCCATGAACATATTTTCTTTCTTTTTCTCCATTAACATATCTATTCAGCCGAAGTTCAAAAGCATATCGCGTCCGGCGGGCGCGCAACAGTCTGCCGCACCCACTGCCGCACAGCCGGCTATTTCCGAGCAAGAGCTTGCGTCAGCTGTCATACCTCAAGATGGTTTTGAAATCCC
>CAZKXN010000012.1:286-11197 GCA_964556905.1 uncultured Gammaproteobacteria bacterium | reverse complement strand
GGGATCGCGGTCAAGGTCCGATGGGGAGATCTTGGAGTGAAGTTGGTAGAATCAGGCGTGTTGGACGCGGACAAGTTTAAAGAGATTTATGCCGAGCGCGGCGGAGTGCCTGCGGACGCGCAGAATCTTTTAACTCAAAAAGATGTCGGAACGATCCGTATTACGCCGTCAAATTCCAGCGTGTTATTAAACATTCTCTGGGCGCTTGGCTTGGGCTCAAAAAACAGCATTCTTGAAAAGGGACCGATGAATGATCCGCAAAATGGCGGAGCCGCCGGTTTTGCGTCCACGGGCGGATGGGTTCTTGCAAAAGGAGATGCTATGGACCATTACTCAAAGCATGCGTATTTTTCTCTTTCCCCCGAACAGCAAGCGAAAGTAGAGTCGGTGTCGCAGAACATTTATCGTCCTTGTTGCGGAAACTCGGTCTATTTCCCGGATTGCAATCATGGAATGGCAATGCTTGGACTTCTTGAGCTTATGGCATCACAGGGCATGAGCGAGGATGATATGTATGCTGTTGCGCTTAGGGTGAATGCGTATTGGTTTCCTGAAACATATATGACGGTGGCAAAATATCTTAAGAAACAGGGAATAGAGTGGAACAATGTAAACCCGAAAGAAATTTTGGGAGATGCGTATTCAAGCGCTTCGGGATATCGCCGCATTCTTTCTGAAGAACAGCCAGTTAAACAGCAGGGCGGCGGCGGATGCGGAGTATAATCATTGTTTGCGCGAACAGCATATGATCTTTTTTAGGTCGGCGCGAGCAGGAGTTTTTGCTTCAGTCGGTATTTTGGCTGTATATGCCTCTGTTCTTCTTCTCCTTTCCGGCTTAAGCGGACTGCAGTATCAGTTGAGTCAATACTGGTACTACATTCTTTCTCTCGCTGTCGGCTTTGGCGTGCAAATGGGCATGTATGTGTATCTGCGCGGTATAGCCGCGTCATTGTCTCGGAAAGGAGTTCTCGCTGTTTCAGGCGCAACATCAACCGCGGCAATGGTATCATGCTGTACACACTATCTTGCAAACATTATTCCAATTATAGGGGCGACGGGGATCGTCGCCCTTGTGAGCCAGTATCAGGTTGAACTGTTTTGGATTGGGCTGTTTAGCAATGTCCTTGGGATAGCGTATATTGGCAGGAAGATTATTTTATTCAAACGGACATTAAAATATGAAACATAAACTTTCGTTTGTTCTCGGAATCTTTGGAGGCGTTATTCTTTTGCTCATTATTTTTTCAACTGGCGCGGAAAGGCCGCGAGATACGCGTCCTTCACAGCCGGCAAATAACAGCGGTGCTCCTCTCTCGCTTGAACCTCAAACAAAAAGCCAAGGCGAGGTATCCATTACTGTTACCCCTGCTTATGATACGAAATGGAGTTTTGATATCGCGCTTGAAACTCATTCTGTTGAACTCTCCGAATCGCTGGATGCGGTGTCTGTGCTTATTGATGATAAGAATAGGGAGTATGCGCCTGTTGCGTGGGAAGGCGATCCTCCCGGCGGACACCACCGAAAAGGGATTTTGCGGTTCGGCGGCGACATAGATTCGTCTGCTCGCTCTCTTACATTAGCGATTCGCAAGCTAGGCGGGATTCCGGAGCGAACATTTACTTGGACATTAGGACAATAGTGTATTAAAACTTCGCGCGTCGTGTTATTATTATTGCATGCAGACAGCACATAGAAAAAAGGCGATCCGTTTGATAAGTTTTATAACTCCTCTTTTGGTCGGAAGCGTTATTTTTGCGTTTTTAGTGTACAGTGACATAAAAAAAGAAGCGTCTCGCATGACACTTGTTGATGCGCCAATGAGCGGCTCTATTGATTATGTTCGGCCGATAAGCCAACAGGACAATATTATTGGTTCAAGCAGTTCATCAGTCGCTATTATTACGTACGGAGACACTGAATGTCCGTATACGAAAGAATTTTTTTTCACCATGCAAGAGCTGATAAGTGAGTATAGCGAACGAGGAGTAGCGTGGGTTTTTCGTCATTTTCCAAATAATACTATCCATTCTCGCGCGCGTGACGAGGCCGAAGCGGCTGAATGCGCCGGGCGTGTTGGTGGAAGAATGAAATTTTGGAATTATATTCAAGCGCTTTTTGAAAAAACACAATCCCACGATAGTCTTTCTTCTGATAATTTGACTACTATCGCAAGCGAGCTCGCTCTTCCAATGAAGGAATTTGAGGAATGCAGGCATTCTCATCTTTCTGCCGCGCGTGTTTCTTATGACGCGGAAAATGCAATGCGTATCGGAGCGAAAGGAACGCCGACATCTGTAATACTGCTGTCGAATGGAAAGCGCATAAAAATAGACGGTTTTGCTTCGTATGATAAAATGAAGAGCGTTATTGACGAAGCTCTTTTGTCAATGTACTAGTACCCCACGAGGGGCGTGAATGACAATGTTAGGTCTTTTTGGCAGTTCGTAATTCAAAGTAATTCTTGAATAGTTTGCCACCTTGCTGTTTTACCAGACTCGTTTTATACTGCCACATATATTTATTACCATTTTTTTATGTACACACGGATTATTTTTTCCGGCCTTGCCGGAGCAGGCAAATCAACTCTCTCTCGCCGTTTGAAAGATGCGTATGGCTGGCCGTTGTATTCTATAGGCGATACGTGGCGCGCGATGTGGAAAGAAAAGTATCCGTCTGGCGAGCAGACATTTGAAAAGTTTATTGAAGGCCTTACGCGCGATGATGATCGAGAAATGAATGAACGCATGCGCGCGAGTTTTGAAAAAGAAAAAATAATCGGGGACGCGCGCTATGCGCTTTGCTACAAAGATATTCCGGCATTGTTTGTCTTTATTACTGCTCCGCTGGCCATTCGAGCCGAGCGCGCTTGCCATACAGAAAAATATAAAGGGAAAACTGCGCAAGAAATACAAGAGATTCTCCGCGGCCGCGAAGAACACGAAGTGGAAGTATGCAAAGACATCTGCGGAGCTGATTATCGGGATACTTCGCTGTATCATGTCGTTTTGAATTCGGGTTTGCTTACCATTGAAGAAGAGATAAGAATTATAAAAGGATTAGTTTCACCGTAATGCCAGTTTAGTATGGATGTTCGTACTGCTCATTTTGGCACGCCGTTCGCATTCAGCGCGTGTATTGAAATTGAGCCCTAAGCTTTGCCACTGATTCGTTTTGCGCTACGCATGTCTTGTGTCATCTAAAGAAAGATTTGCACAAAAGTAAAAAATCTGTATACTCCTTTGTATGTCGCGGGGTGGAGAAGTCTGGCATCTCGCTTGGCTCAACTTCTATCAAGGCTAAGAGTCTTGAGTCGATCTTTGAAAATCTGGATTAATTTCACGTTAGTTGCAACAATCCTTAGAATTCCATATGGATACTTACGCGTACCGCCCTTATCTTTTTTGATATGGGGTTTGGTGAAACGAGAAACTGGAATACCGGTAATTTTTGACCAGTAATCGAGACAGACAATATATGGCACTGTATCATGGCAATGAATTACCGCTTTTAGACGTTCTTCTTGGAAATTGCAGATCCGTCTAAGAAATTCAAGATACCTCTTAATTATGGCAGAGTTTCCATTTGCAAGGCTGAGTTGTGTTTTATCTCCTTCTGTTGCCCAGAGCACTAAGCCGATAACATCGAGTATCCTGTCTTTTTTTGGAGAATACAAAAAAGGATCTCCCGATGGGTTGCGATAGTTATAGATGGATTGTCGACGGGTAGCGGATGTAGGCATAGTAGTGATATTAACCTCTTGGTATTATACCAAGACTTCCAGATATTTCAAAGTTACTGGGCGTCTAGAGTGGAAACATTCTAGAAGATTATCTGCCAAATTCGGGGAAGCCCCTTGTGTAAACAGAGGTAATCCCGAGCTAACACTCAATTTTCAGATTGAGTAAATGTGTAGAGACTAGATGGCAGATGCCGTAACTTTATAATTGAGAACGGCAAAGGTATAGTCCAGACCACAAATTCGACTTTATGGTCGGAGCGATGAAAATCGTAGTGGTAAGCATAACCAAGAGATCGTGGGTTCAAATCCCACCCCCGCAACAGAAGTCCTCATCCATTTGGATGGGGATTTTTGTTTTCACTATACGGGAAAGTGATTTGACACCGCGATTCTTCGTTCGAATGAAATTTTTTCATTGTCCATCTGTTGCCCATTTTTTACAGAATCATACTTTTTCGGGAGAATAGCTTCGTGTTGTTCTAAGGTGTCTATGGCTGTTTGAAGAGCAGAAGTAGCAAGGTGCGCATAACGCATTGTCGTCTGTGTATCGGCGTGGACAAGCAACTCTTTGACTTCAAGGATGCTTCTGCCTCGAGCAACGAGATGCGAGGCGAACGTGTGTCGCAGTGTATGCCATCCTATTTTTTGCAGTTCAGCTACCTCATAGAAGCGTTTAATATCCTTTTCTGGAGCGCCCTATGCCGCATCGGTCCACCATTTTGAAGGGAGAATACCCAGCCAACCCTTATTTGGCACCTTTCAAGCGATTTTACTATTTGGTTTGTGAGTGGGATATGGCGTACTTTGTTGTTTTTTGGACTATCTATCATACTACGTACAACTCCTTGTCGTACAGTGAGTATTCGTCGATTGAGGTTAATATCTTCCCACTGTAGCCCCTTCAATTCACTCAAACGCAGGCCAGTTCTTAGCGCTAGTAGGACCATTGTATGCCAAAAGGGATCTGATTTATTGATAGAGGGTGGCATGGGGGGGGTCATACACCCCCACCTATCAAAAAAAATTAAATCTACTCTCATTACTTCGCGAGAGTGTTTCGATAAGAGTTGCCCAACTGTTGCCCACGAGGGGCATTCCAATTTTTTACCACTGCTGTTATACTACTTCTGGATGAACTGGTGGATATTTGGAAGTATAGGTGTTATAATAAAATTAATTGAAAATAGCATTTATGCTTACAAAAACTATAAAAGATTTTATAGCAAGAAAATTTGGAGAATTTGAAGACAAATTGGCTGGAAATTCTCAGTCAGTACCACGCGGGCTTTATGATCTTTCTCAATATTTTAGACATGAGAAAGGAATTAATTTTGAAATCAAGAAAGAAGAAGGCGACTTTTTAGTTGCCGTAAGTACGAATTATCGATACGGATCAATAATCGCCTATGCTGAATCACTGAAGGAATTGGATGAAAAAATTAAAGATGCAATCCTTACTTCTTTTTCAATACCGTCATCATACGCAAAAGAAGCACAAATCATAAAAATGGATGGGCAAAAATTAAAATATGCCCTCGCTTAGTGAATTACCAGAAGGCGCTCCAGCGCCTTGGTTTTATTATTGATGAATCAGGTGGTAGTGGAAGCCACTATAAAGCGACGTGGCCACAAACACAAAAATCAATTACTATTCCGAACAATCTACCAAAACAAGTTTTAAAATATGTTCTAAACGAGATAGAAGAATATTCTAGAATTGATTGGAATAAAATAAAAGAGATGCTTTAATAGCTTTTTTACCACCTCGTGAGAGTGTTTTGATGGGTGTTGCCCAACTGTTGCCCACGAGGTGATGAAAAGTGAGAAACTCCATTCCCCGTATCATCTGGACATTTTTTTGTACTTATGACACAATTTCAATTGCTGGGAAATGGGGTTCAAATTCCACCCCCACAACCATGTTGCGCTATCATAAATGGCGTTGAATGGTTGCGAAAGTGACATACGTTCAATCCTCCAAGAGAGGAAGAGTATCTGAAGCGTCAGCGAGGACGAGCGAAGCTCGACAAGGATGATACCATGAGCGTAACCTCGTGGGAGATTCAATAGATATTGAAGCAAGATTTCAACGGCATAATTGTAGAGATGCCGCCGCATTTACATAATAAGCGCTGTCCCGCGAACCTTGTTTATTTTGAAAATATAGTCCATTGCTCCACTCGGGACAAATTTAAGGATTTGAACATTCAAAGCATTAGATTTGGCAGGGTAGCTCAGTGGTAGAGCAGCGGACTCATAAGCCGTTGGTCGTGGGTTCAAATCCCACCCCTGCTACCAGATAATTCCTATACGATGAAGATTGAAGAAAAAGTTTCACTCGCACCGTACACTACTTTTGGCATTGGCGGACTTTCTAGATATTTTATTGCGGTCGCAACCGAGCAAGAGCTTGGCATAGCATTGGAATCTGCGCAGAAAAAAAACCTGCGTATTTTTATCTTGGGCGGTGGAAGCAATGTTTTAGTCAGCGACGAAGGTTTTGATGGGCTTGTGATAAAAAATGAGATCAAAGGATTTGAAATAAACAAAGAGGGAAGAGAGGTTTTTTTAACCTATAAATCAGGAGAAGCGTGGGATAGCCTTGTTGGACATGCATCAGCTGAAGGGCTTTCCGGCATTGAACTTCTTTCCGGTATTCCCGGCACTGTAGGCGCCGCGCCCGTACAAAACATCGGTGCGTACGGAACGAGTATTGATCGTGTTTTAAGAAGCGTCCGCGCGTATGACCGCAAGACGAAAGAATTTGTTGATCTTTCCCGTGATTCGTGCCGTTTTTCTTATCGGTCAAGTATTTTTAAAGAGGAGGGAAAAGATCGCTATGTTATAACGAGCGCAACACTGCGATTATCCAAAGAGACGCCCTCCATTCCTTCCTACCCGGATCTTGCGGCATATTTCAGGGAAGGGTCTACGGTAACCACTCAAGAAATTAGAGAAGCAGTCATTCAAGTAAGGGCGCAGAAGGGTATGGTCATCAAAAATGGATACGAGTCATACAAATCAGCAGGTTCGTTTTTTCAAAATCCCGTGATATCTAAACACGATTTTTCCCGGCTCGGCGTACTCACATGCCGATCCCCTTGGCATTGGGAGCTTCCGGACGGTCGTGTAAAAGTCGCTGCCGCGTGCCTAATTGGACAAGCGGGATTTGCAAAAGGGTATCGCGAGGGGAATGTTGGAATTTCTCCGCGCCACACGCTTGCAATTATAAATTATGGAAATGCTTCTGCCAAAGAAATCAAAGATTTTGCTGATAATATTAACAATCGTGTTCAGGAAAAATTTTCAATACTTCTTGAACCCGAGGTGCAATACATTGGATTTTAACATATTTGGAGGCGACAAATTTGCGTAATAAATCCGACCCCGTGCTCTTGAAACTGGGTCGGGTTTAACAAAGAAAGTTAATTTACCCTGATAATGTTGTAGAGTGGTGATAAGAGTATGTTGAAAACAAATGTGGCTTGAAAAATACGACAGCGAACTATTAAAACAGTAGATTAAAGAAATCGCGGGAAAATATCTTGACTTTTCCGCGTATGTGATTTTTTTCGGATCTCGCGTCGCCGGAGTAGGCGACGTTCGTTCGGATATTGACGTCGGCATTGAAGGCGTGAAGCCGCTTGCCGCTTGCCGCTTGAGGTTTTAAGACAAACAAACAATTGCATGTTTTGATAAACAGCGATATACTTCTTGTTATACTATATGGGGCATATCATCGCGGTTGTAAATCAAAAGGGAGGAGTGGGAAAAACAACAACAGTCATGAATTTGGCTGCGTATCTTGCTCATACTGAAGGGAAAAAATGCCTTGTCGTTGACTTTGATCCGCAGGCAAACGCGACATCGGGTTTTGGAGTCGCTCCATCGGAAGTAGAGAATGGCATTTATGAGGTGCTGGTCGGTGGAATTGAGCCCTCGCAGGCAATTCGTTCATTTGAAAAAGTTAGGTTTTCTCTTTTGCCGGCGAGTATGGCGCTTGCAGGAGCAAATATAGAACTTGTGTCAATGGACGATCGCGAATTTTTTTTGCAAAAAAGACTTGCGACATTGCGTGATTCATTTGATATTATTTTGATAGATTGCCCTCCATCACTGGGACTTTTAACCATAAACGGCCTTGTCGCGGCAGACGCTGTGCTTATACCTGTGCAGGCAGAGTATTTTGCTCTTGAAGGAATTGGCCAGCTTTTGGAAACGATCCGTCTTATCAGTGAACAGCTGAAACCCAATATTGCAATCCTTGGAGCGCTTATCACTATGTACGACAGGAGATACAATCTTTCCCAAGCCGTTTTGCAGGAATTGTACCGTCATTTTCCCAATAAGATTTTCCGCACTGTGATTCCTAGAAGCGTGCGTTTGGCAGAAGCGCCAAGTCATGGGAAAACCATTCATGAATATGATCCGTCTTCTCGCGGGGCTCGTGCGTATGAGCGTTTAGCGCGCGAATTTATGTGCCATGAATTATTTCAAGCATAATATCTAACATTTATACACTATGGCAACACTCGGCCGCGGACTTGACGCTCTTTTGAGCCGCAAAAAAAATTTTTTAAAAACAGATGCTTCAACATCATTGCCGCAACCCGTTCTTGAAGTTTTAATTGATTTGATTGATTTTAATCCAAATCAGCCGCGCACTGATTTTAATGAAGAAACATTACAGAGTCTTTCCGACTCTATACGGAGATACGGCATACTCCAGCCATTAATTGTCATGAAAGTGGGGGATCGCTACCAGCTTATCGCCGGAGAGCGGCGTCTGCGCGCCGCGCGCACGGCTGGTTTATCTAAAATACCGGTCGTCTTTCGCAACGCTGATACGAATACTCAAGTTGCCATAGCGCTTATTGAAAACATCCAACGAGTTGATCTAAATACGATTGAGCTCGCGGTTGCCTACAAGAGATTACATACGAAGTTTGGTTTGACACACGATGAAATCGCCGAAGCTGTCGGCAGAAAGCGTCCCTCAATTTCAAACACGATACGGATTCTCACTTTGCCTTCTGAAATTCAGGATGCTGTTAGAGATGGGCGCATTGGTTTTTCTACCGCTAAAATTATTCTTACTCTTGGGAGCGAACAAGAGCAGATTGCATTTTTCCATACAATTCTTGAAAAGAATCTAAAAGGCCCGGATGTGGAAGGTTTTCTCTCTGCTTCTCCTACTGCTGTGCGCCCCAACGTATTTAAGGCGCGCGACACAGATCGGTTCGCAAAAGAAGGGGAGCTTCGTGATCACTTTGGCACAAAGGTTGCGATTCGCAAGAGCATGGGCCGAGGCGCGATTTCTCTTTCGTTTTATTCTGAAGACGAATATAACGCGCTTTGCCAGCGTCTTCTCAATGCATGAAGTTTATCATTAGAGGGCAGAAAAAGCTTTCAGGAAGTATTCGGGTGAAGGGATCAAAAAATGCAAGCTTGCCGATTATTGCGGCAACAGCGCTTACTGATGATATTTGCGTGATAGATAATGTTCCAAGGATATCTGACGTGGAAACCATGGTTGAGATATTGCGCAGTGTTGGCGGTATTGCAAACTGGACAGGAGAACATCAACTTACGATTTGCAACCGCGACATCCGTCCCGATCCATTGGACAAGCTTCTTGTGAAGCGTCTGCGCGCGTCAGTGCTTTTCTTGGGTCCATTTTTGGTTCGTTTCAAATCATTTACTCTTCCGGAGCCGGGAGGGTGTATTATTGGAAATCGGCCGCTTGATACCCACTTGATGGGGCTTGGGAAACTCGGATGTACGTGGAAATGCGATGACAGGGCGTTTTCTATTTCTCATACAGGACTAGTTGGCGCCGATATAGTACTGCGCGAAGCGTCGGTGACGGCGACAGAAAATATCATAATGGCGGCATGCTGTTCGCGCGGGCAAACTACGATAAAAAATGCCGCGTGCGAACCGCATGTGCAGGACCTTATCTCGTTTTTAGTTTCAATGGGAGCGCATATAGAAGGAGCTGGCACATCGCAGATTACTATAATGGGAGGGTATGCGCTTCACGGAGCGGCTCATATAGTGATTCCAGATCCCATTGATGCAGGAACATATATCATTCTCGGCCATGCCACGAAAAGCAAAATTTCAGTCACGCATATGCGTCCAGACCATCTGGATACTGTGCTTGAGACATTGCGCGTGATGGGAGCGCAGTTTGACATATCAAAGGATTCTGTTAGTATTGCGCATACTGGCGTACTGAAAGCGACAAAAATAGAAACACGAATTTATCCCGGGATTCCGACCGATCTCCAACCCCTTTTTGGCGTGCTGGCAACACAAGCCCAAGGGACAACACTCATAAATGAAACGCTTTTTGAAAGCCGTTTGGGCTATCTATGGGAGCTTGAAAAAATGGGCGCTTCCATTGTTGTTTCAGACGCTCATCGCGCGCTTGTGACTGGCCCCACGCCTCTCTATGGACGCGCAATTGACTGTAAAGATTTGCGCGCTGGCGCGGCGCTTGTCGTAGCAGGGCTTGTTGCATCAGGTGAAACCGTTATTGAGCATGCGGAGATATTGGATCGCGGATATGAAACTATTGATGAGTCGCTTCGCACCATTGGAGCTGATATTACGCGAGTTGCATAATTTTTTTGCCATGAATCACGGATCTATTTTCTCTCCTCATTCAGTTATAAAAAAGACGCCCGTGTATTTTTTTAAAAAATACTTTGCTTTTTACAGCGTCATTTTTTTGATTGGCGGCGGATTTTTCGCCGGTTTTTATCTTGGCATTTACAGTGAACGCACTGAAAAACCGCCAACGTCGTATGGCGACTTGAAAAATCGAGATGCCGAAATACCAAGGTATTTAAGCAAAGATGTTGATTTTCGCCTTTTTTGGGATGTGTGGAGTCGGGTTAAAGGCGATTATATTGATAAAGATACGCCTGATACAAAATTATTTTATGGAGCTATCGCCGGTATTGTGAGCGCTCTTGACGATCCATATTCTGCGTTTCTTTCGCCGGAGTCATCGGAAAAATTTCGCGAGAGTCTTTCAGGAAGTTTTCAAGGGATTGGCGCGGAAATAGGAGTAAAGAAAAATCAATTGCTTATCATTACCCCTCTGCCGGAAACTCCTGCTCAAAAGGCGGGCTTGAGAGCGGGAGATAAAATTATAAAAATT
>CAZKXN010000012.1:0-276 GCA_964556905.1 uncultured Gammaproteobacteria bacterium | reverse complement strand
ACCGCGATGGCGATGACAAGGAAAAAGATGTATCAATTGTGCGGGATACTATTGAGATCAAGTCAGTGACATGGAACATGATTGACAACACCGAGTATGGATACATCAAAGTGTCAAATTTCAACGAGGATACGCAACACAGGTTTTCTGACGCTGTAAAATTTATGCTTTCAAAACGAGTGAAGGGCTTGATTCTTGATTTGCGAAACAATCCGGGAGGATTTCTTGACACTTCTATTGAAATGGCAGGGTATTGGGTGGATGGCCAGACAGTTG
>CAZKXN010000011.1:11997-17498 GCA_964556905.1 uncultured Gammaproteobacteria bacterium | reverse complement strand
GTGGGAAGTTATGGGCAAGATATAGGTTTTGAAAGTGCGATACCAGGATTGGCTCGTATCTTTGTTTTTGATAACGAAAAAGGGACAATCAATTTTTCTAATGATGCAGAGCTTCATCTTTCATATGTCACTAGAGAGATCGCATGGAGGACAAAGCAGGAAGATTCTAAGGCAATATAAGAAGAAAAGCTTTATTAACGATAATATGAGTAGGATATTTAGAAAAACAGGTTGAGTGGGAAGCAGGACAGGAAATGGAGCAAGGGGAACGCCCATAGTATTAGGAGAGGAAGTGTGATATACTGATTGTGGGTAAAGTATTTATAAACACCGCTATTATGCGTGAAAGAAAAAGTAATCCGGTAGAACAACAAAAGAATGCTTCTTGGGAAATGAACCAAAGAAGCAAACAAGAAATTTCAACAAGCGCCATACGTGACACGGCAGTAAGTGCAACAGTCGAGGCAAAGGCAAGAAAAGACCAGTTTATAAAAAGAATCGTTGATTTGAACATACCAATGGTTCGCCGGCTTGCTTTAACGGCACTGGCTACCGGAATTCTCGGAGCGGTAACTGAACGCGATGCCCTTGCAAAGCAATACAGTCGCGAAAGCGCTCCTTTGACAAGCGTAGAACAGCAACAGGCAAAACAACGCGATATCAGGAATGAAAAAATCAGTCATGAGAAGCAGAAAGAGAGATTCAAGCTCTTGCTGGAAAATCCCGCTGAAGTGATGGATACGGTAGAAAAACAAGGACTCATTTTAAAGGGGAACTTACTTGAGACGAGAGATTATACTATTCATTTTGATACAGAAATTAACGGAGTGGTAACCGATCGGGTACTACTGAATGCGCCTAACGAAAAAACATTAGAGGTAAAAACATATAACAGTGACGGCACAATTGATACTGTTCGCATACAGGAAGGAAGCATTGTAAGTGCTGTAACAACACGAGAATAATGCATATGCCACTCTCATTACAGATACTTCCAAAAGAATATGTCGATCTCATTGATAGTGCAGCCGAGAAGGGGTTGTCAGGCGATGAAATGCACGCATGGAAAAGAATCATAACGTCCATTCCCTTTGAAGGGCTATCGCAGATAAAGGATTTTATTGATACTGCTGGCCACAATGGCGCTGCATTGCTCCGATCATTTGTTCATGAGCTAAGTCTCTTAGAAGAAGGCAATGAAACCGAAGCAATGAAGCTCATTGATGAGCAGATCGCGCTTCTCTCGAGATAAAGAGTTTTTCTCTGCAAGACAAAGGAGTCCGCACAGTAGCGTTCGAGATGGCAGTGTGAAAGGCACAGTGCCAGAGAACAGCGCGGATCACGTTCGACGAGAAGATTTCATACTATATAATACCAATATATATAAATATTATTTATTTGAAGGGTCGGGGAGTTTTCACATGCCACATGAGGGCCCTTGGCTCTTACCATCATCTAAAGTGGACTTGAAAAAATGCATTTTTAACAATTGTTGTAAAGAGTATGAGATGCAAAAAATTAAAAATAAGTATAAGTATATTTTTGGCAATGGTTTTTTTTGCGACAACATTTGCGTATGGACAATCCACACCTCCGAAAATAACCGGCTGGAAAAAATATACCAATAAAAATCTTGGTTTTTCAATGCAGATTCCAAAAAATTGGGATTATATAGAGGAATTTCCAGACGATAGCGGGACAGATATTCTTTTTGGTATGGAACAACGCGCGGCAATGGGCGATCCAAGCATTTGGGGAATGCGTTATTATAAACTTCCAGGCACATCAATAAATAAAATTATTGACACATTAGGAAATCAGTTTAAAAAGCGGAATGTGACAAAGAAAAAAATAAAAGTCGGTTCGCTTCCGGCTGAATATATTGTAGTCACAACCCCCGAGGCGCCAGGATGGTATTTTGAAAATGTGCTTATAAAAGACGGCAATAGGATTTTCGGAATTGGAAACGGAGCGGTAAAAATGGCAGAATTTAAAACTTTTTATAAAAGTTTTAATCTGCTTCCGAAACAAAAAAACAAGCAAATTGTTTCTAAAAAGTCGGAAAAGGGAGACTGCAAACCAAGCGGTTGCAATGGCGAGATTTGTTCTGACACTTCATTTTTTAGCGCATGCTGGTTTTTGCCGGAATTTGCGTGCTACAAAAAAGCGGCATGCGTTCGCAAAAAAAACGGACAATGCGGATGGGTGCAAACTTCTGCTTTGAAAAAGTGCATTGCCTCAAAGCGGAAAGCTGACGCTTCAAAAAAATCTGTTTTTATTCCTAATAAAGCACTGCCTATGAAAATTTCAAGTCCTGCGTTTCAACACAATGGCTCTATACCGTCAAAATATACTTGTGACGGACAGAATACCAATCCGACACTAGATTTTGCGGATATTCCTGCCGGCGCAAAAAGTCTCGTCCTCCTGATGGATGACCCGGATGTGCCCAAATCCATCCGTCCTGACGGCATGTGGGATCATTGGGTTGTGTGGAATATGCCGCCGACTACTGTTTCTATCACAGAAGGGGAAACTCCAACGGGCGCGGTAGGAAAAAATACTGGCGGATCACAATTGTACGGCGGCCCATGTCCGCCAGATCGTGAACACAGGTATTTTTTTAAGCTGTACGCTCTTGACGCACTGCTTGATCTTCCCGAAGGTTCCTCAAAAGCGGTTGTAGAAAAAGCCATGAAAGGACATGTCCTTGCACAGGCGGAACTTGTCGGCAGGTATAATAGGCAATAGAGCGCGAAACTGTAGAAATTCTGTTTCTGCAGTTTTACTCCGAGCGAAGCAGAGAGGTTGCCATAAGAGAAACGAGATACAGAGTACAATTTCGAAGTGAGTGATGAACTTTGAGATTGTCTTTTGCCTTTTTTTGATTTTGAAAATACAGTGGTTCGTAGAACTCTGCCTTTTACCAGAAAGGATGGGGCAATGAGTTTACCCATTGGCTGTTCGTGATGAGAGGACAAGAATTACGAAACTACTCCATAAGTTTCCGTCCGAGGCGAAGCCTAACTGGGAGGCGGATTTGCGCCCGTTCGGTGGTAATAGAGAAATTTTACCAGTTCTGTAGTCGCAAAGTAGGCGAGTGCTACCCCAAGAATCACGAGAAGATGAGCTTGGGTTGGAGGGACAAAATGAAAGAAATTTTTTCCTATAGCTGTGAATGGGATAACGATGGTCAGAGCAAATACCCCCGCCGTAAGGATCAAGATTCCCAGCGGCGGTTTTTTTGCTTTCAAAAAAAATCGTGGCGTCCGAATAGAAAAAAGAAAAATCAATTCAGTGATCACGCTTCCGATAAACCAATTCGTTTGGAGGACCGGCAGTGGTCCTAGGCGGAACAGCGCGAAGTAGATAAAATCAAATACCGTACTCACGACACCAAGCATGATTGCTCCTAACGCAATATCTTTTACATCATATCCGCGTGGTTTTTTAAGCTCTCCGGAGTCTACCGTATCGGTCGCAATAGCGATCATGGGTACATCGGATAGAAGATTGAGAAGAAGTATTTGTAGAGGCAAAATTGGTAGGCCGGTTGTCAGAAGAGAAGCTGCTGACACAGCAAAAAAGTTTCCGAAATTAGACGAAAGAGTAGCGCGAATATATTTTATAGTGTTCGCAAATACCTCTCTCCCTTCCTGAATTCCGTCAACAATAGACATAAGACTTTTTTTCATAAGGATGATGTCTGCTGCTTGGCGCGCAATATCAGCTGCATCTTGTACGACAATCCCTACAGTAGCTGCTTTCAATGCTGGAGCATCGTTGATACCTTCACCTAAAAATCCAACATCAGCGTCCTTTTGAAGCAGCGAAACAATCTTATGTTTTTGTTCTGGCGTTACGCGAGCAAATACTGATGTGTGTTTCACAGCAACATACTGTTCTTCTGCCGATAACTTATCAAATTTTGCGCCTGTCAGTAATTCATCTGACGAGGAGATCAGGCCAAGTTTGATAGCGACTGCGCCGGCAACATCAGGACTGTCGCCTGTCAACACTTTGATTTGCACACCTAGATTTTTTGCCGCAGCAATAGCATGCGCCGTAGTTTTCTTTATGGGGTCAGAAAAAGCAATGCATCCCAAAAAGTGAAAATTATTTTCCTCTTGTATCAGATCAAGTCCGATTCCGACTCCATTACGCTCTCCGATAGCGAGGACGCGGTTTCCGTTTTTTCCTTGTTCTTGTATCCATGTGATCAATTCTTGATTTTTTGAAAACCCGCCTACGGATAATGGGAGAACAGACTCTATCGCACCACGCACGATGAAGCGAATTTTTCCCCCACATTCAACGAGCATGCTATTCCTTCGCCTCACAGGATCAAACGGAAGTTCATTGATATGGCGGCATGATGCGATACTTTCACGGTTTTTTGGAGTGAGCTTGGAAATAATTGCTTGATCAAAAGCGTTATTTGAACGGTTCATTTTTTTTAACAAATTGGACGACCCAAAAGCGGCTGTGAATAACACTTCCTCCTCATTGCCATACACGCTGTCTACGGAAAGGCGATTTTCTGTAAGTGTTCCTGTTTTATCGGTGCAGAGAATATCAATACTGCCAAGATCTTCAATAGCAGACAGCCGTTTAATAATGACTTTTTGTTTTATAAGTCTTCCAGCGCCGCGGGCAAGGCAAAAGGTCGTAACTACAGGCAGGGCTTCCGGAATGACGCTTACGGCCAGTGCGACAGAAAAAAGAACGAGATCAAAAACATGCACAGTATTTCCTTTTATAAGGATATTTGCAGCAAAAATAATGACGATAGTCACTCCAACAAGACGGAGAATGAAACGGCTAAACTGATTCATTCCTTTTTCAAAACTGCTTGTATGGTTAGTTTGGCGCACCAGACTCGCAATGCCGCCAAAAGTCGTATTAACTCCTATTGCCACTACAATACCGATTGCTCTTCCGCTCGCCACAGAAGTTCCGGCAAATCCTATATTACACGCTTCAAAAATTTGTTTCGTTTCTTTTTTAAGCGGCTCTGCTGATTTTGCAGTCGGTGCCGATTCTCCTGTAAGTGCCGACTCATCTATCATCAAATCAGTGAGTTCAACGAATCGGATATCAGCAGGGATATGATCGCCTGCGCTCAAAATCACCACATCTCCGACAACTAAATTTTTGCTTTCTATTATTTGCTCCTGTCCGTTTCTCCGTACTCTGGTTCTTGGAACTAGATATTTTTTTAAAAGCCGCAATGTCTGCTCGGATCTGTATTCTTGGTAAAATCCAACTGCTGCATTTATAGCGACAAATAGAAAAATCATAATAGCGTCCCATCGCTCTCCTAATACGAACGCTACGAGAGCGGCGCAGGCAAGCAGGTAGATAAAAGAAGATTTTAATTGGCGCGCAAGAATGGTCAACCACAATCCGTTTTTTTCAGGAAAAGTATTGTTTCCGTTTTGCGCGCCGCGCAACTCGGCTTCTTTGGCTGTAAGCCCTTCGGCGATTATTACATTGAACTC
>CAZKXN010000011.1:0-11952 GCA_964556905.1 uncultured Gammaproteobacteria bacterium | reverse complement strand
GCACCTATTGTTTTAGTGGTGTATGCCGATATGTTCATATATTGGCAGTATAGCAGATTTTATCTATAAAAACGTCGCAACATTTGGATATTCTTTTTATCCACTTTGCAATTTTCTGAAACTGCCTATAATACAGGTACTAAATCCTAAAGAAAAACCTTTATGGCGCAAGTGACGGTTTATTCAACTCCTACCTGCGGGTATTGCAAGATGGCAAAGGCGTATTTTGCCGAAAATAATATAGAGTATACGGAGAAGGATGTGAGCGTTGACGCAGAAGCTCGGGATGAAATGATAAAAAAGAGCGGCCAGCTTGGCGTTCCCGTGATTGATGTGGACGGCACTTTTATCGTTGGTTTTGACAAGCCAAAGATTGCCCAGCTTTTGGGGTTAGCATAATTTTAATAATCGTATAGACCTATGCACGATACTAAAACATGCAAAGAATGCGAAGCAGGGCAGTGCAGGCAGGTAGAATGCTGTCAAGGAGATTGTTGCGCGCCCGGCAGCCCATGTTGCAAAGAAGAAAGCGCGCAAGAAGAAAAATGCTGTATGGAGGAGAGCGGCGTTGTTTGCAAGTGTTGCAAACAAGACTAAGATGGTGTACGACCTCATCATTATAGGATCCGGCGCAGCCGGACTC
Source organism: uncultured Gammaproteobacteria bacterium (assembly GCA_964556905.1). GTDB lineage: Bacteria > Patescibacteriota > Patescibacteriia > JACQRZ01 > JACQRZ01 > JACQSA01. The sequence continues at coordinate 11,309 of CAZKXN010000011.1, read as the reverse complement.
TCCGCCGCACTGTATGCTGGCCGATACCGCATGCGCACCCTTGTTATTGGCGCCGAATTTGGGGGATATACGAGCATTGCCGGACCAATAGAAAATTATCCTGGATATATGAAAATTGACGGGTTTGATTTGATGATGAATATGAAAGCGCAGGCAGAAGCGTTTGGGTCCGTTATTAGCGACGAAAGGGTTTTGGCAGTCAGAAAGGAGGAGAGCGGGTGTTTCACGGTTAAAACGCAGAGCGGAAAAGAATATTTTGCGAATACGGTTATTATCGCCACCGGCACTGAACACCGCCTATTGGGGCTTCCCAATGAAAAAGAACTCACGGGCAAGGGCGTTCATTATTGCGTTACATGCGATGGGCCTTTATATAAAGACAAGACTATTGCTGTTGTCGGAGGAGGAGATTCTTCAATAAAGGGCGTGAATCTTGTCAGTGAATACGCAAAAAAAATTTATCTGATTGTGCGCGGCAAAAATGTGTCGGCAGAACCGTTTAATTATGAAAGAATGCAAAAGCTTGGCGATAAAGTAGAAGTCCTTTGTGAAACAGATGTGAAAGAAATTAAGGGTATTGAGAAATTTGAGGGTATTGTACTTTCAAGACCTTTCAACGGCTCAACCGCCTTAGCCGTTGACGGCCTTTTTATTGAAATAGGCCTTACTCCTCGCGCCGACCTTGTTTCAATGCTTGGGATAGAACTTGATGAACGCAAATATGCAAAAGCAGACACAATGATGCGTACGAATGTGCCAGGAGCGTTTGTCGCTGGAGATATTTTTAACCTTTTTAAGGGCTTTAAACAGGATATCACCGCTTCTGCAATGGGCGCTGTTGCCGCAACTTCCGCCTACGAATACTACAAACTTCACGGAGATATCTGCATGCTGCACGCAAAACCGCCAGCAAATTAAGTTTGGATGTTGATACGGTATGTTTTCACAAGACGTTCCACATAAAAACGGACTTTCATGTGAAAGGTCAATAGGCAACTATTTATTAAATTTATGACCATTACGAGGATCAAAAAAAGAAATGGTTTTGTTGTTGAATTTGATCGTGGCCGCATTGAACGCGCCGTACAAAAAGCATTCAATGCTTCAGGCGTTATCGTTGATGCGCATTTTTTTCTACACTCTCCAAAGAAGTGATTTCGCTCCTTGAAGATCGATTCCAAGATGGCCGCACGCCGGGAGTGGAAGATGTTCAGGATTTTGTTGAACGCAAGATTGCAGAACGTGGCTATTTTGATGTCGCGCGGGCATACATTATTTATCGCTATGAGCACACCAAACAGCGTGTGCAAAAACGGCAGGAATTTTTAGAAAAAATAGAACGCAATGAGCTTGCGGTTACCAAGCGATCCGGAGCGCAGGAGCCGTTTTCCATAGAGAAGATAGAACAATGCTTAAGGCATTTTATTATTAACACCGAGAACACGGTAGATGTGAAACTTGTGGCGCGGCAATGTCGTAGCGAAGTGTATGACGGCGTAAAAACGCAAGAAGTTTTTCGCACTCTTATCATGGCCGCAAGGTCCATGATTGAAATGGATCCTGCGTATTCGCATCTTGCGGCACAGCTTCTATTTCACTCATTGTATCAAGAAGCAATCGGATATGATCGCTTTGAAGTACAAAAGCTCGACGAGCAATATCGCGAAGCATTTGTGCAGAATATCAAAAAAGGGGTGGAAATCGGCCGTCTTGATCCGCGACTTCTTATATTTGACTTGGAAGAATTGAGCCGCGTACTTGTCCCGGACCGTGACAACCTTTTTATGTACTTGGGCGCGCAAGTGCTATACGATAGATATTTTTTGCGCGACCCCGATGTCAAACAGGTACTTGAAACGCCGCAAGCATTTTGGATGCGCGTTGCCATGGGCATTGCTGTAAATGAGAAAGAAAAAAAACATTGGGTGAGTGAATTTTACGAAATCACATCTACATTGCGATACATACCCTCCACACCTACTTTGTTCCATTCAGGGACGCAGCATCCGCAGCTCTCTTCTTGTTATTTGAACACAGTGAAAGATTCTTTGGATCATATTTTTAAGGTAATTAGTGATAATGCACAGCTTTCAAAATGGTCAGGAGGTATTGGCACTGACTGGACCAACGTGCGTGCGACAGGGGCGTTGATTAAGGGAATCGGAGTGGAGAGCCAGGGTATTGTTCCATTTCTAAAAGTTTCAAATGACGCAACTCACGCTATCAATCGCAGCGGTCGCCGCCGAGGAGCCGCGTGCGTTTATCTTGAAACATGGCACTATGATATAGAAGACTACCTTGAACTTCGTAAAAATACTGGAGATGAGCGCCGCCGCACGCATGATATCAATACTGCAAACTGGATACCTGATCTTTTTATGAAACGCGTGCGCGATGACAGCGAATGGACACTTTTTTCGCCGCACGATGTTCCTGACCTTCATCATGTATATGGTAAACGTTTTGAAGAACAATATGTGAAATATGAGCACATGGCGCGCGAAGAAACGTTTCAGCTAACAAAGACAATCAAAGCACGCGATCTATGGAAAAAGATGCTTTCCATGCTGTATGAAACAGGGCATCCTTGGCTTACATTCAAGGATGTGTGCAATGTACGTTCACCACAGGATCATGTTGGCGTTGTGCATTCTTCCAATCTATGCACCGAGATCACTTTAAATACATCCGAGGACGAAACAGCAGTATGTAATTTAGGTTCACTCAATTTTGCTCGGCATGTTAATGTACATGAGCTTGACTGTGAGCTTCTTTCCCGCACAATCCCTGTTGCCATGCGCATGCTTGACAATGTCGTTGATATTAATTATTACCCGACAAAAGAGGCGCGAACATCAAACGCACGCCATAGGCCAGTAGGGTTGGGCATCATGGGTTTCCAAGACGCGTTGTATGCTATAACGGCGCGGTTTGATTCAGAAGAGTGTGTGCGCTTCGCAGATGAAAGCATGGAAGTCGTTGCGTATTATGCGATTCTTGCGTCAAGCGTACTTGCGCGGGAGCGGGGGATATATGAATCATATTCCGGATCCAAATGGGATCGCGGGATATTTCCGCTTGACTCAATCGCGCTTTTAGAACAAGAACGTGGAGAGTCTATTGATGTTTCGCGCACCGGCAAACTCGACTGGAACGTCGTGCGAGAATCAGTCTTCAGATACGGCATGCGGAATTCCAATTGCCTTGCTGTTGCGCCGACCGCGACAATATCAAATATCGCAGGCGCAGTTCCTTCCATTGAACCGATATACAAAAATATATATGTGAAATCAAACATGAGTGGAGACTTCACCGTAGTGAATCCCTATCTGATTGAAGACCTGAAAGAGTTGAATTTATGGGATTACGAAATGCTCGGCAAGGTGAAATATCACGATGGAAACATTCAGGAAATTCAGCAAATACCACAGCACATTAGAGAGAAGTATAAAGAAGTCTTTGAAATTGATCCGGTATGGCTTATCAAGGCGGCGGCATACCGCGGTAAGTGGATTGATCAAAGCCAATCGTTAAATATGTTTTTTCACGGCACTTCAGGCAAGAAATTAGCCGATACCTATATGTATGCATGGTATATGGGTCTCAAGACAACGTATTATCTTAGGACGCTCGCCGCCTCACAAGTGGAGAAGTCAACGGTCAATGCCGCAGAATACGGATCAACTCATGTTCGTAATGCCAAAGCATTACCGCAGACACAGACGGCAATTGCGCTTAATGTTGATACCGCTCAATCTGCGACTTTTTCCGCAGTCTCCGTTGCGGATGAAACAAGTGATCAGTCTATTTTGACACCGCCATTATGCAAGATCAATAATACGGAATGTGAGGCATGCCAATAATATGCCAATACAGAAAACATTTCAAAGAGTAAATATCAATGACCGCCGCATTATCAACGGCGCCGATGCTGATGTGATTCAGCTGTATCCCATGAAGCATACATTTGCGTGGGACGCGTACAATATAGGCAATGCAAATCATTGGCTTCCTACAGAAATCACGATGCAGAATGATATTGAACAGTGGAAATCGCGCGATGTCCTTTCTCCAGATGAACGTAAAGCGTTCAAGACTGTTTTGGGATTTTTCACAACAGCAGACTCTATTGCGGCAAACAATGTGGTGATGGCAGCATATCGGCACATCACAAGTCCGGAGTGCCGCATGTATCTTTTACGCCAAGCATACGAAGAGGCGATCCACACGCACTCGTACCAATATATTGTTGAGTCGCTTGGTTTGGATGAAGGAGAATTGTTCAACATGTACCGAGAAGTTGACGCGATTTATGACAAAGACGTTTTTATCCTCTCGTTTAATGAAGGTATTTTTGATCCAAATTTCAAAACAGGAACTTTTGCAGATGACCAGAAGTTTTTAGAAAATATTATTGTGTTTTCCATTGTCATGGAAGGGATTTTCTTTTACTCTTCATTTGCCGTGATGTTTGGGTTTCAGCGTCAGAATAAAATGGTCGGTTCATCAGAACAAATTCAATATATTATGCGTGATGAATCCCAGCACTTGAATTTTGGCATCGATCTTGTCAATACAATAAAAGAAGAACAGACGGAATTATGGACTTCGGATTTTCAGGATCGCATGGTGAGGTTGATCCGCCGTGGAACCGAACTTGAATACACATTCGCGCGTGAAGTGTTTCCAAAAGGAATTTTTGGCATGAATGCCGACAATTTCAAACAGTACATTGAATATATTGCAGATCGTAGGCTTGCGCGCATTGACTTGCCTGAACAGTATCACAGCGCCAATCCATTTCCGTGGATGTCAGAGGCAATTGATCTTTCAAAAGAAAAGAATTTTTTTGAAACCCGCGTGACAGAATATTCCACAGGCGGCGCGTTGGAGTGGTAATTATAAAAAAATAATGTCAGTGCGCAGGATTGATTGAAGAAAGCGCATGAATGACATGATTGCTTTATGGAAACTCGCATCTCAATGCAGAAGCAGGAGAAATTAATTTGCAGAACTTTTTTTGCAATCCCAGTTCTGATTTTTTTCTTTATTGCCGTCAGCGCCGTGCATGTTCACGCATTGGAACAGCGAGGCATTTTTTTCTATGATAGCGGCAAGAATGTATATACGTATATTCATCCTTCCGGCAAGCGCGTGCTTCTTGGAAGCGAAAAACTTCTTCCGAAAACAATAAATAAGATCAGTACAAAAAGCAGGAAGTCAATCATTCTCAAGATTCCATTTAGCAAGTTTTCATTCTTGAAAGGGAAAGACAGCGACAATGACGGGCTCGTTGATGCGTATGAAGATTTCATCGGAACGAAAAAGAACAATAAGGATTCTGATCAGGACGGGTTTAGCGATAAATATGAGTTGATAAAAGGATTTGATCCGCTGAAGAAACGAAAAAAGATTTTATTTTCCGCGTCAGATTCACGATATAAAGGACTTGTTCTCACAACTCGTAAAAGCAAGGGGTTTATTTATAATGATCCGGTAGATAGGCGTTTCCATGTTTTTTCAAACCAAAATATGTTTGCGCAGTATATTATTCAACGTGCAATAGTTTTTAATTCCTCGCCTTCGCCATCTCCCTCGCCTTCGCCATCTCCCTCGCCTTCGCCTGTGGGCACACTTTCTGTAATGAAAAGTGGCATTGAGAATATACCATTGTCACCAGGCATGAATAATGTCCGACTTGCATCATTTCAACTTAACACGAACGACGTTGAAGAAATTGACATACAAAGCGCGCTTCTCTCTCATGATCAATGGCGAGATGCTGGCGTGGTTCTGGATAATCTTTCACTTACCTATAATGGCGCGGCTCTTCAGGCGCTTAAGCAAAATGACCAGCTTGTTTTTCAGACAGATCAGAGTACTACATTTGTATTGAAAAAAAACACCACTGCGACCTTTGAACTTACAGCATCCATACCGTTAGAAATTCCAGCCCGTCTTCAAGAAAAACTTTTGTCCGTTAAAGGTGTGTTTTCACTTAAAGAAATAAAAGGAATCGGGAAAAACTCAAAACAATCTATAATCCTCCACCCGAGCACATTGCTTTCAACATATTTCTTCTCCGCGGTTGTGAATAAAGGAAGTGTTTCTTGTACTGCAACATCAGAAGAGTTTAAGAAAAACGGAAAAATTCAATGCGGACATATTGCATGGGAATTCACTCCGCAGAGCGCGCAGGCATTTCTTGGAGATCCGCGGCCGTATCTCATAAAATACGAGGCGCTGTATCAATTTTATAAAGATTTTATGGGCGGATATGAACCTTCACAAAATAAAATCACCATCAGCGAGAATCCGCAAAACGCATATCCCGCGGACGCAAATTGGATAGACAGCGTGATCAAAATAAATACTCCTTTTGCCCGCGAGCAAATTGCCTACTTGGCAAATCTTGACGCACAGCCGCTCGCGCCGTCGTTCATGCATGAACTGGGCCATATATTTTCTTTGGGTCCACGTACGCGAGACGCTTATATCTGGAAGGATATGACAGAGGCATACGCAAACATAGTTGGGATTATTCCGTACTTGATGGCGTATGATGGAAATTTCAAAATGGGAACTGATTTTTGGTGCCGGGCGAAATTAAAAGTTGAGTGGCCGTGTGATGGATATTTTACCGATTTTGAAGATTATCCGGAATGGGTTGGATCAAAGACAGATTATCGGGAGTACATGGATCGCAAGGAAACATTTCGCGATCTTTTTATAGAGCCGCGGCCTGACGAAAATATTTATAAACGCGGAGGAAAATTTCAAGTTCTTTTGACAAATCTTTATTCAGAATACAAACAAAACGGCCGCAGAAAAGAATTTTATGAGGCGCTCAAAAAAACCCAGCAATTTTATATTCAACAATCCTCGGCGCTTCCTGCAAGCTGGATTTCACGGGATTCCGGATATGATATTGCGCCCGATACTGTCTTGAAAGCAAATATTTTTCTTTTTTTATTGAGTTCTTTTATCCGTGACGATCTCCTTGATCGTTTTGAAAAAGAATGGCGATATTCTATTCTTGAAAAAACGAAAGTAGCATTTCGTGACATTCGGACAAAAGGATTTCTAGACACAGACATCAGGAACGCGGTTATTTCCATTACAACAAAAGAGAGCGTGCAGGGTGGAGGCCTGAAAGGGTCATATTTTGGAAATATAGATTTTTCGGAGAATTCTCTTTTATCTCGCACAGATCCGACAATAGACTTTGCATGGGGAAACGAATCGCCGTCTCCGCCAGTTCCCATAGATAGATTTTCCGTTCGTTGGGAGGGCTATGTAATTCCCCGATATTCTGAAACATACGCATTTTCAACATTAGCTGACGATGGCGTGCGATTGTGGGTTGACAATATGCTCATTATTGATGACTGGACAGCGCATAGCCCGCTAGTCAAAAATGGAACGATTTTTCTCCAAGCAGGAAAAGCGTACCCCATAAAGCTTGAGTATTTTGACGATTGGTGGGGCGCGCTCGTGCGTCTTAGCTGGACAAGCAAGAGCCAGACAGATGAGATCATACCTCAATCAGCGCTTCTTCCGCTACAGGAATAAACGCTGATGTATTAAATCAATCAGCGCATGAGCGATCGCACGTACTACTCTGGCGCTATAAAGCTAGGACGAATTGTTTCGCCACTGAATACGCGGTGTATCTTCTTTTCAAGCGTATCGAAAAGCGGCAGTTCCGAAATACTCGGCCGAAGTTCAGTATGATAAGAACGGCGTCCTGGACTGGATCAGGATCAGTAAATCTATATGACCAAAACATTGGACGAAACGATGCTGGCAAACGTGCGTTTTTTCTCAATCGCGATGCTTTTTTCTCTTTTCATAGCGGTAGTATACCACATTCAAGCAGGATGTTCAATAATGCCATTTCCCGTTGTCAACGGAAAGTATTTTGCCAGACAACATTGACCTGAATAGGGGACGTATGATACGATTACATTATAAATATGGCATTTGATGAGATAAAAAAAGAGGTTCAGAGCAGGATTATAAAATACTCTTCTCTACGGGAAGCTCCTATTTTTTTGTTTGGCTCAAGCGTTCATCGTCCTCATTTTCATGATATTGATATTGGTGTCTTTGATGGAGGTGAAGACGATATAGCGGCGTTGCGCGATGAATTTGAAGAAAGCACTTTTCCTTACAAGGTTGATGTCATTAATTTTTCAAGTGTATCAAACACTTTTAGAGAAAAAGTGTTTGAGGAAGGTGTAGTATGGCTTACGCAAAAGAAAAAATAGATCAATTTGAAAAAGGACTCAAGACATTAGAAGAACTTCAAAAAGAACAGAAGACTATTATTGTGAGAGATGCAACTATTCAACGGTTTGAATATACCTCTGAGCTTTGCTGGAAAACGTTAAAGGTATGTCTTCTTGAGTTGAGTGGCGTTGACGCTCCAACACCAAAAGCTGTTTTTCGTGAAGCAGGGGCTGCGCATTTTCTTGTATCCGAAGAAGTTACGCTTGCACTCCAGATGATTGATGATAGAAACAATGCCTCTCATATTTACAATGAAGATTTGATTGACAAACTCTACCAGAAAATTCCCAACTATACTATTTTGATGAGGACTGTCTGCGATCTATTAAAACAGCGATCACAAGAACTTTTGGATAAATAATCAGTCCCTTTTATTCTTCACGACTTCAATCACGCCCGGAAGTATTGAAAGAATAATGATTCCTCCCACTATAGGCATGAGATATTTGTCTACTGATGGAATCATACTTCCCAAAAAATATCCCGCAAGAGGAATACACACAGCCCATAAAAATCCCCCCGCGATATTGTACATAAGAAATCTGGAATAGCGCATGTTTCCCACGCCTGCAAGCACAGGCGCAAATGTGCGGATGATAGGAATGAAGCGCGCGAGAATAATTGTTTTTCCGCCCCAGCGCTCGTAGAATTTTTGCGTGCGCGCAATATGATCTTTATGGAAAAAGCGTGAGTTTTGTTTTGTAAAAATACGCGGACCTATGTTCGCGCCAATGGCATATCCAACACTATCTCCGATGACTGCAGCGGCAAATGCGGAAGGAACTAAAACAGCGATGTGAAGGATTTCCTGCGAAGCGAGAAGTCCGGCAGTAAATAAGAGGCTGTCCCCTGGAAGAAAAAATCCTATCAGAAGCCCCGTCTCGGCAAAAATAATGCCGGCAATACCAAATACGCCGATCGCTTGGATTAATACAGGAAGATCAACAGGCAACAGTGTTTCCATAGGGGGGATGTGCTTTAGCCAACGCTTTTCTTATTTCTTCCACTGCAATGACCGAAGAAGCGACAGCGCCTGCGAAGATCCATTCGCCCAAAGACAGTGGTGTTGTATGCAAGATAGTATTAAACGTCGGATGATAGATTGCAAGGAGCTGCAGCGCAAATACAATGCAAAAAGCGCCAATCAAATATGAATTGGAAAATGGGTTGATAGAAAAGATTGAACGGTCGCGCGATCGGCAGTTTAAGGCGTTTGCCCACTGGAAAAGCGCAAGAGCGGTAAATGCCATGGTCTGCGCTTTTACGAGGTCATCTTGAAAATAAAATGTATATACAAACAAGGTGCCTGCCATCATAGTAGAAGACATTACAATCGTGCGCCTGCGCATCAATGAATCAAATAATCCGCGCCCCCTTCGAAACGAACTGCTTAATATATTGGGTCTTTTTGGTTCCAAAGAAAGGGTGACATCCAAAAAGCTGTCTGTCACCAGATTAAGCCAGATGATTTGCGCCGCGACCAAGGGTAAAGGAAAACCCATAAAGAGAGCGGCTGTAATGGTAAGTACTTCTCCGGCGTTCGTTGAAATAAGATAGAGTATTACTCGTTTTATTGCAACGTAGATATTCCTTCCCTCTTCTATGGCGGCGATAATACTGCCCAAATTATCGTCCAAAAGTACAATATCAGACGCTTCACGCGCAACTTCAGTACCGATTTTTCCCATTGAAATACCGAGGTCTGCCGCAACGAGCGCTGGAGCGTCGTTTACTCCATCTCCTGTCATTGCGATAATATCTCCGCGTGCCTTATACCCTTGGATAATTTTCATTTTATGCTCCGCGCTTACACGCGCAAAAATTGAAGTTTTTTCAAGCGCGCTTGCGAGAGCCGCGTGATCCATTGTGTCTATTTCTTCTCCACCGAGAATACGATCGCCTTCTTGATAGATTCCCGCCTCAACGCCGACTGCTTGCGCAGTGAGCTTGTGATCGCCTGTAATCATCACGATACGCACCCCCGCTTGCCGAGCGCGCTGGACAGCGTCTCGAGCTTCAGGCCGCACAGAATCCTCAATACAATAAAATCCGGCAAATGCAAGACCTTCTATATCATTTGCGGCCAGCACATGACCGCGGGCGGCATCTTTGTAAGCTATTCCGATAACTCGAAACCCGCGTTTTGATGAATCATGGATTGCGCGAAGGATACTGCTTGCGCGTTCTTTTGTAAGTTTTTTCGTTTTCCCATTTTCATGGATAGAAAGGCAGAGCGCAAGAATCTTTTCTGCAGCGCCTGCAACCGAAATGCGCGCGGCGCTTCCATTCTGCGTAAGCACCGCGTGATATTTTGTTTGCGAAGTAAATGGAATTTCTGATATGCGAGGATATTGCTGTTCTAGCTGTTCTTTTGAATACCCTAGTTTGTTGGAAAACGTTACAATAGCCGCTTCTGTGGTGTCCCCTGTGATGTGCCACTCATTTGTTTTTTCAATCCGAGCAATTCGTGCATTTGCGGCAAGCGTCGCGATTGATTGCAGAAAAACGAGTTTTTTTTCATTTGCAAGGTCTATGAGTTCGCCGTTTTTTGTGACGATGCCTTGCGGATCATATCCGTTTCCCGTAATTTCATATCGCAGGTTTCCAAGGTGCGCTTCCCGTACGACCATTTCATTTTTCGTGATAGTTCCGGTCTTATCAACCGCAATCACATTGGCCTGGCCGAGCGTCTCCACTGCTTGTAATTTTTTTATGAGAGCGTTTCGTTTTGCCATCCGCCACACTCCTGTCGCAAGCACCAATGTCATAACGACAGGAAGCCCTTCCGGAATGACTGACACAGCAACGGACACGACAGTGGCAAACATTTCAAAGACACTATTTCCCGCTATAACGCCGACAGTAAAAAGAGAAACAACAAGCACAACGACCGCGATACTGATAAATCGAGAAAAATCTCTGATTTCTCTGTGCAGAGGTATCTCTGTAACAACATGCTTGATAGAAGCGCTGATTTTTCCTATTTGAGTTTTTATTCCGGTTTCTGCGACTGCAAT
>CAZKXN010000010.1:15478-18069 GCA_964556905.1 uncultured Gammaproteobacteria bacterium | reverse complement strand
TTACATGATTTGACCGATAGGATTTCACTTACATTTTAGATGATTTGAGACGCCTAAGTTGACTAACCTTGAAGCTATTTTTACAGCTATTCAAGGTAAAATTGATTTCGTAATGGCAGAAAGTTTTAATATGAAGTGTGGAAATTGGGAGAATATCCGAAATCTTCTAGAAAGCAAATACCCCCATTTGTTAACTCTTTATCAATCTAGGTTTCCCCGGACATATTGGGAGCAGATTGAGAGAGAGCTAAGAACACTGAGCGAAAAATTCAAAATACCGCTAAGGGGATTCTACCAACATTGAGACATAAGGAGGAAAGAATACATTTATGCCGCTGACTTTTCAGAGAGTTAGCGGCTTTTTTCTTTACAGTGTTGATAATATTTGATACTTTTAATTATAGAATATTATAGAATTATCAAAAAAATATATGGACATTAAGCAATTAAACAAATTTTTAGTAAAAGCGAAAATTAATACTTACGCTTCCAGTGGAGAAGGTGGAGAAAAAATTCTTCCTGATGGAGGTAAAGAGTTTGAATTTAAGGATAGAGAATTTAAATACCGAGATAGATATTTAGGTTTTAATCCCTTTATTGGCGAAGAAATTGTCTGGGAAAATGAAAAAATGATTTGGGGTATGAATTACTACGGAGGAATTATTTCAAAAATTATTTCAGCAAAAGATATTTATCAATTTCTTCAAGAAGCATTAAAAAGAGTTTCAGAGGATAAACCATTTAGAGGGCCTGATAATTTCAAAAAGGCTGACTTTGGATATATTAACAAAACTAAAGGAACGGTTGAAAAATTTCAAGGCGAAGAAATAATTTTTTACAAAAAGCAACCAGTATATAAATTAAGTTATCATGGTGGATTAGTGGTAGGAAAATAAGATTTCTGTATTCCATTTTGAAAAAAATTGAAAGACGAGGGCGCAAAAAAATTTTCTTTGGGGGGAACAAAAGGAAATTTTTTTTGCGCCCGAGCCGAGGAGTTTTTCCTGCCCGCCGCCAAGCGGGCGGCGGGCATCGTGTTTACATTATTGGCAGAATCATATATGCTACTCCACGGTTTATGCATGAAATAGTTAAACAGCCAATATGTTTCGCAAGATTATAGTGCGCAATTCGCGCGTCAACAATCTCAAAAATGCAAGTGTAGAAATTCCTCACGACACTCTTGTTGTTTTTACGGGAATTTCAGGAAGCGGCAAATCATCTCTGGCGTTTGACACCATTCATGCTGAAGGACAAAGGAGATTTATGGAGAGTCTTTCCAGCGTGTCAAAGCAATTCATGGAAAATATAGATAGACCCGATGTTGATAGTATTGAAGGGCTCCCTCCAACTGTCGCCATTGATCAGAGAACGACCATTTCCTCTCCCAGATCCACTGTAGGCACAGCTACGGAAATTTATGACTACTTTCGCCTCCTTTTCGCAAAAATAGGCGTTCCCCACTGCATTGGCTGCGGCAAAATAATGATAGCTCTTACGCGCCAAGAAATTATCAATTACATACAGGATATTCTGCGGATGCCTTCGTGCGAGGCATTTCTCCTCGCTCCTATCGCGCTTGAAGGGACGGCGCAGAAAAGCCGCATAGTAGATGAACTCCAGAGAAGCGGCTACACAATGGTGCGATTTGATAAGACAATCATGCCGCTTAGAGATTTTGACAATCTTGAAGGCATTTCCGGACTTATCGGCCACACTCTTGAAATAGTCGTTGATCGCATTGAAACGCGGCATGGAATACTTCCTGAAATCAAACGCTTGGTAGAATCAATCCGTTCAGCGCTTGAGCTCGGCGACGGCACATGCACAATATACTATTGTTCAAAAGAAACCGCAGACAATTCACTAAAAAAAATCAAGCAAAAATCCTGCGATGAAAAAACATTGAGCGAGCGCTTGCGATGTTCGGAGTGCAATTTTACTCTGCAACATCTGGAACCATCGCTCTTCTCCTTTAATAATCCTTCCGGGGCATGTCAAACATGCGCCGGCCTTGGATATCTTCTTACGTTTGATCCTGACCGTATCATTCCAAATCCAAGACTCACCATTGCTCAAGGAGCGATACAGCCGGTAAGCAAACTTTTTGCAAATAGCGCAACCTTTCTCGCTCTAATTGAGAAGGAAACGGAAGATCTCGGATTTTCTGTACACGTCCCAATCAATGAATTCACTGACAATCAGCGTGTGCGTCTTTTGTTTGGAAGCGGCAAAAGGCAAAAGAAAAAAGACGCTGCAGAAAAACAAGAAGAGTTTCAAGGCGTCATTTCTTATCTTGAAATAAAATATAAAATGACAGACTCTGAATACTTGCAGCGCGAATTGGAAGCGTACATGAAAGTTTCGCGCTGTCATGCGTGCGAGGGAAAACGTCTTCGGCCAGAGCTCCTCAAAATCACAGTGGGAAATTATTCAATAGACAAAATCGTCTCTCTTTCTGTGGAGGCGCTCAATCAACTGATTCTTGCGTGGCTTGATGAAAAAAACAAAAAAAATCTTATTTCAACGCATGACCTTAAAATTTCAAAAAGAATTCTCGAGCTTGAAAAAGAATATGGGAAATTAGATGC
>CAZKXN010000010.1:11462-15468 GCA_964556905.1 uncultured Gammaproteobacteria bacterium | reverse complement strand
TCAAAAAGAATTCTCAAGGAAATTCTATCGCGCCTTCAAAGTTTGGGAAATGTCGGCCTGAATTACATGGTCCTTGACCGAAGCATGCCAACGCTTTCAGGGGGCGAAGCGCAGAGGGTCAAGCTTGCCAACCATGTAAGCTCGTCAATGGTCGGCGTGGTCTATGTTATGGATGAACCATCCATCGGCCTGCATCCGCGCGACACACAGCAGCTCTTGCACACTCTGCAAAACCTCAAATCCTCCGGTAATACCATACTGGTGGTGGAACATGACAAAACAATTATCCTTGCCGCCGACCTTGTCATTGATGTGGGTCCGGGCGCGGGAAAGAACGGAGGCGCCATAGTGGCATGCGGCACGCCCGCAGAAATAATGAAACATCAAAAATCACTCACTGGGAAATACCTTGCCGGCACCGCTGAAATCAAAAAAAAACCCCAGCCGAGAAAAGGAAACGGAATCGATCTCATTATTCACAACGCCAGAGCGTTCAACTTAAAAAACATCTCTGTTTCTATTCCTCTTGGAAAACTTGTTTTTGTGACTGGCGTTTCGGGTTCAGGAAAATCCACGCTCGTCGTAGACATTCTTTCAAAAGCCCTTCAAAAAAAAATGTATCGCGCCAAAGACGATCCGGCGCCGCATGATTCTATAGAAGGCATTGAAAACATTGATAAGCTAGTAGTAATTAATCAAGAACCGATCGGGCGAACTCCACGCTCAAATCCCGCGACATACACAAATATGTTTACTCCGATACGGGAACTCTTCACCGAACTGCCTGAAGCAAAGATTAAAGGATGCACGCCTGGACATTTCAGCTTTAATGTAAAAGGTGGGCGATGCGAAACGTGTCAGGGAGAAGGAATGATGCGCATAGATATGCGGTTTCTCTCTGATGTTTTTGTAGAGTGCCGCGACTGCGGCGGAAAACGGTATAATCGGGAAGCGCTTGAAATACATTATAACGGACTCTCTATTGCGGATGTGCTTGATCTCACGGTTGATGAAGCTCGAACATTTTTTGAAAAAACTCCATCCATCCATGATAAACTTCAGACCGTATCGGACGTAGGGCTTGGGTATATCAAATTGGGCCAGCCAGCTCCAACGCTCTCTGGCGGAGAAGCGCAACGCATCAAACTCGCGGCAGAATTATCGCGCCGTCAAACAGGGAAAACATTCTATATTCTTGATGAGCCCACCATAGGCCTCCACTATGAGGATATCAAACAGCTTCTCAATATCCTGAACCAACTTGTTGACAAAGGAAATACGGTCGTGATTATTGAACATAATATTGATATTATTAAAAACGGGGACTGGATTATAGATCTTGGGCCGGAGGGGGGAGATAAGGGAGGCGAAATTGTTGCCGAAGGCACTCCTCAAGAAGTTGCAAAAAACCCAAAAAGCTGGACTGGAAAATTTCTTAAAGACGCCTTATGAAATATGATCACAAAAAAATTGAAAAAAAATGGCAAGAGCACTGGGAAAAAAACCATGTGTTTGAAGTAAGTGAAACGTCCGAAAAGAAAAAATATTACTGCCTGGACATGTTTCCATACCCTTCCAGCGACGGACTGCATGTGGGCCATCCAGAAGGATATACCGCAACAGATATTTATTCGCGCTATCTTCGGATGCAAGGATACAATGTCCTGCATCCTATGGGTTGGGACGCGTTTGGATTGCCCACAGAAAATTACGCAATCAAAAAAAACATTCATCCTGCGACAGTGACGGAAAAAAATATTGCAAACTTCCGACGGCAGATCAAATCATTCGGCTTTTCGTACGACTGGAGCCGTGAAGTGAACACATCGTCTCCGGAATACTACACATGGACGCAATGGCTTTTTTTGGAGTTGTACAAGCATGGCCTAGCATACAAAAAAAAAGCGCCTGTGAATTGGTGCGCATCATGCCAAACAGTGCTTGCAAACGAGCAAGTGGAAAATGGGACATGCGAACGATGCAAAAACCCTGTTGTGCAAAAAGAGCTTGAACAGTGGTTTTTCAAAGTGACGCAATACGCGCGGCAATTGCTAGACGATCTGGTTTCTATTGATTGGCCTGAACCGATTAAATCTGCGCAAAAAAATTGGATAGGAAAATCCGAAGGAGCGATTTTGCAATTTCCGATTGCAGTACAGGGCGCTTTGAAATATAACTATGTGCTATTGCACGGATTTGAAGGAAGCGCTGACGGCATCTTTTTCCCTTGGATGAAAAAAGAACTGGAAAAACGGGGCCTTGCATGCACTGTCCCGCAATTGCCACATTCTGATAAGCCGCATGAGCAAGAACAAGTTGACTATGTTTTGAAACACTGCGCATTTGATAAGAATACTATTCTTTTTGGCCACAGTCTTGGAGCGGTAGTGGCGCTGAAAGTCGCGGAAAAACTTGATGGAAAAATCGCGGGTCTTGTTATCGCGGGCGGATTTCTTAATCATACTTTTAAGGACAAACCCAGGCCATTTGAAAAAACATTTTCGTGGGTTTTTGATTTTGAAAAAATAAAACGCTCTGCGAGAAATATCAAAATAATTTCATCAATGAACGATTACGCTGTTCCTGCTGAACATGGCCGCCTCCTTCATGCGAAGCTTGGCGGCGCTCTTATTGAAACAGAGGGGGAACAGCCGCATTTCACCAATGAAAAAGAACCAATACTGCTTGAACATCTCGCGCCAACTATAAGTGTTTTCACTACGCGGCCTGACACGCTTTTTGGCGCTACATACATGGTGCTGGCGCCGGAACACACACTTATCAAGAATAAAGAATCAAGAATAAAGAATAAATTGGAAGTAGAGGAATACATTGACAAAACAAAGCAAAAATCAGAGATAGAGCGTTTGCGTCTTGATAGGGAAAAGACCGGCGTTGAACTGAAAGGAATGAAAGCGATCAATCCGGCAACGGGTAAAAAAATGCCGATATGGATCGCGGACTACGTCATTTCGTCTTATGGAACCGGTGCGATTATGGCAGTGCCTGCGCATGATGATCGGGATTTTGCGTTTGCAAAAAAATATGGGCTTCCATGCACAATGGTTGTCTGCCCTCATTATCCGGCACCGACATGCCCCGTGCTTGACCAAGCGTATATAGGTGATGGCCATCTTGTGGAATCAGCTAAATTCAACGGCATGAAATCACAAGAAGCAAAAAAAGCAATTACTGATTTTGCAGGCGGAGTGATAAAAATAAACTACCACCTTCGCGACTGGCTAATTTCGCGGCAACGCTACTGGGGCGCTCCAATTCCTATCATATACTGCTCTTCTTGCGGTGAAGTTCCGGTTCCGGAAATTGACTTGCCTGTGCGACTGCCCACGGATGTGGACTTTTTACCGTCCGGAGAATCTCCGCTTGCGCGTTCGCGAGCATTTCATGATGTTTGTTGTCCGAGATGCGGCGAAAAAGCGCGGCGAGAATCAGACACTATGGACACATTCGTATGTTCTAGCTGGTATTTCATACGATATACATCTCCGCACAGCACTGACGTTCCGTTTGTAAAAGAAAAAATGGATCATTGGCTCCCTATTGACATGTATGTGGGCGGCGCTGAACATGCTGTGCTTCATCTCCTCTACGCGCGCTTTATCACAAAAGCGCTTAAAGACATGGGCTATGTGCATTTCAGCGAACCGTTCTCCCGTCTGCGCAACCAGGGACTTATTCTTGGCGAGGACGGCGAAAAGATGTCAAAATCGCGAGGCAATGTAATAAATCCGGACGAAATCATTGAACGCTATGGAGCAGATACGATGCGAATTTACGAAATGTTCATGGGACCTTTTGAAGACGCAAAACCATGGAGCGCGAAAAGTATCATAGGCGCAAGGCGATTTTTAGAAAAAGTGTGGAGATTATATCAGGGTATAGGGATTAGGAGCGAGGGTATGGAGATTATGGATGATTCACTTGAAAAAATACTTCACAAAACAATCAAAAAAGTGACTGAAGATATTGTCGCATTTAAGTTCAA
>CAZKXN010000010.1:3018-11452 GCA_964556905.1 uncultured Gammaproteobacteria bacterium | reverse complement strand
ATACTGCGATTTCCGCGCTTATGATATGCGTAAATGCGTTTGCAGATGCTCAAGCAAGAAAAGTAAAGATTCCGATTTCGTTTTTAGAAAAATTTACGCTCATTCTTTCCCCGTTCGCGCCCCACCTCGCAGAAGAACTGTGGCAACATACAGGCAAAATAGATATGCTTGCTTTTCATCGGTGGCCACCATACAGCCCTGAACTCCTTGAAGAAGAAACGTATAGGATTGTCATCCAAGTGAATGGAAAAGTGCGCGACAGCGTGGATGTGGCGAAAGAAACACCAGAAGCTGAATTGAAAAAAATCGTTCTCGGAAAAGAAACAATAAAAAAGTGGACTGAAGGAAAAACAATATCAAAAACAATACTCATTCCAAACCGTCTTATCAATATCGTGCTTTCCTAAAAGCAATACCCGACTATTTATTTTCTCGGCCTGCCGACGGCTTTTTAATGCAATTTCTTTTTTCGCTTCGCGAAAAATTGCATTCTTCAATGCAATGCGATAGAGTAACCAGAATAACTTTTACCTAACAATAAACGCTATTATGCCACACCTTCATGCGATAGATCCTGATACGTCCTCATATTTAGAAGCGGAGTTGAAACGCCAGCAGGATGTGTTAGAGCTCATTCCCTCTGAAAATATTGTAAGCCGCGCAGTGCTTGAAGCTCTCGGTTCCGTCGCTACAAATAAATACTCCGAAGGGTACCCGGGAAAACGCTACTACGGAGGAAATCAGGAAATAGACAAAATTGAATCTTTAGCAATTGAACGCGCAAAACAACTATTTGGAGCGGAACACGTCAATGTCCAGCCGCTTTCCGGAGCGCCTGCAAATATCGCGGTTTACTTTGCTCTGCTAAAAACCGGCGACACTGTCCTTGGCATGGATCTTTCCCATGGAGGCCATTTAACGCATGGCCACCCGGTGACGGCTATGGCGAAAATCTTCAACTTTGTAAGATATAAAACAGATGAAACAGGCGCGGTTGACATGGATCACCTTAGGTCAATGGCTCTTGAGCATAAGCCAAAAATAATCCTGGCGGGCTTTTCAGCATACTCGCGTCAGCTTGACTATGAGGCATTCAAGCGCATCGCCAGCGAGGTCGGAGCTATAACTATGATGGATATGGCGCATATCGCCGGCTTAATCGCTGGAAAACAGCTTCCGAATCCTGTGCCGATATTTGATATAGTAACCACAACAACTCATAAAACTCTTCGCGGTCCGCGCGGAGGAATGATCCTTTGCAAAGAAGCATTTGCAAAAGCCATTGATAAATCTGTATTCCCGGGCTTCCAAGGAGGCCCTCATGAAAATGTAATAGCGGCAAAGGCAGTCGCGTTCAAAGAAGCGCTTGAACCTGCGTTTGAGGAATACGCAAAGCAAGTGATTATAAACGCGCGAGTCCTTTGCGAAAACTTGCAAAAAAACGGCTTCAAAATCATGTTTGGCGGCACGCAAAACCATCTCATGCTTGTTGATGTTTTTTCTTCAAAAGGAGTGACAGGGCATAGAGCGGAAACAATACTTGACCAGGCAGGCATCACACTGAATAAAAACATGATTCCAAACGATACTCGCCCGCCTCTTGATCCAAGCGGAATCCGTCTTGGTACGCCTGCCATAACAACGCGCGGAATGAAAGAAAATGAAATGCTCTGGATTGCGGAAGCGATCACGAAAATCTTGAGCGAGCCGGAAAATGAATCACTGCGTCTTTCAATCCGCGAAAAAATAAAAGATTTCAATAAAAAATTTCCAATATACGAAGGACTCGCGTACTTATAGCCATGTCTGAAAAAACGTCGGCAAAAAAAATCAATGTATTTGTTTTTTTTGGAGAAAATTCTTTTGCCGTGCAGGAAAAAGTTGTTTTCTGGAAAAATGAATTTACAAAAAAGTATGGCTCAAATGGCCTGCTCATGGCGGACGGAGGAGATACGCAAGACGCCGAATCATTTGCCGCGCTGCTCAAAACAGTCATGCGGTCCGCTTCTCTTTTCAGCGGACCAAAATTAACCGTAATAAAAAATATTGAAAAACTCTCCCCAAACGTCACTGAAGAGCTCGTTTCATATCTGCCGAGAGTGGAGCAAGATCATTACGTTGTGCTGACAGCGGGAAAGACTGAAAAAAGACAGGAGCTTTTTAAGATACTTAGCGAACTTGAAAAGAAGGGGGTCGCAACAATGGAAGAATTCAAAACTCCATCTGGCGCACAGCTTGCGCGCTGGGTGGAAAAACGATTTGCCCAACGCGGATATTCAATTGAGCCGGAAATTACTCAATTATTTTTAGCTGCGCAGGGGCAAGATATGATCCGCATCGCAAGCGAAATTGCAAAACTTTGTTCTTACGCGCTTGACAATAAAATCACAAAGGAAACTGTTTGCGCTGTTGTATCAGGAGAAGCTGACGCGCGGGTATTTGATCTTTCAGATGCAATACTGGCGGGAAATGCCAAAACCGCTTTCAGGATATCACATATACTCATATCAACGCAGAAAAGCGGAGTAAAGCAATCACTCATAGGATTGCTTGCCTACCTTACAAAGGAAATGCGCGGGCTTGCGCTTTTGAGGAGCGCAAACGATGCAGGCGAAACTGCGCGTACTCAAAAACTTCTTGGCTGGAGCCCGGGGCGCATCTGGATCGCAAAAAAGAAAATTCAGAAACAATCTTTTGATCGGCTCGTCAGAATATATGACATGCTGATACGTTTTGAGTGGAATCTTAAACGCTCTTCACTGAATCCGCGCGGGCTCTTTGATGCGCTTCTCTATAAAATCGCAAAGCATACTTCATCGGTTCAACGAAAATAAGATGAGATTGCAGAAAAACCATTTTTTGCCCTCATTTGTCATCAGATTGTCCAAAAATTGCGGCATCTAACAAACTGGCTCTAGTTTTTTCTATGCTTCAATTTTTTGCACTCTTTTTGCGAGTCTGGACTTCTTTCGTGAAGCAGTGTTTGTCTTTATCACGTCGCGCTTCACTGCTTTGTCTATTTTTGCAGTATATGCTCTAAGAAGCTCTTTCGCTCCCGCCGAGTCTTTTGAGGAAATCTTTTTGAGAATATTTTTTTTGAGATGCTCAATTTCCCGCTTTGCATTTGTGTTGATAGCGGTCCGCTTGTTCGTCTGCCGAACGTGTTTTATACTTGCATGTTTATGCGCCATACAAATTGTTTATTGGTTAACGGTTAACTTTTTATAAATCTCAAACCTGCTTTCAGCGAAAGCGAATTGAGGAAATTTTTTTTCCCGCTTTTTTTCTGCGTTTTTTCAACGCGATTTTTTTCTTTTTATACATAATCTTTGGGGGTCTTGCTGGCTTTCTTATCCTTATTCACTTTCGTCAATTCGGACCGGACGGGTCTCGAACCCGCAACCTCCCGCGTGACAGGCGGGTGCTCTAACCAATTGAGCTACCGGTCCACGAAAGGTGGAGATAACATTTTTTGATTATATCATCTTTTTCCTTCTTTGCAAGAGTACGATAACACCCAAGCAAATTAACAGGATGCTCCACCACTGCGGCGCGCGAAGGCCAAAAAGCACTGGCACCGGATCAATACGCAAAAATTCAATGAAAAAACGGCCAACAGAGTATATTATCAAATAAAATGCAAAAATCATTCCGTGCCTGCTGTCATGATTATTGTCCCGAACAGTGGTGTCTGTTTGTCCGCCTATGAATTTCTCTTCACCCTCTTCAGTTTTGCCAGACAAAATTTGGCGCGGCAAACGATATGCCAATAGAAAAAGCAATAAAAAAAGCGCAAAATCCCAAAGCGACTCGTATAAAAATGTCGGATGGAAATATATGTATGACTCATACCCGGAAACGCGATTTTCTAAATCAATAGGAATCGCCCACGGTATATTCGCAGGCAATCCATATAATTCCTGATTAAAATAATTTCCCCATCGTCCGATGCTTTGAGCAAGGGCTACTCCAGGCGCAAGTAGATCGGCAAGGAATAAAAACGAAATTTTTTTTACTCTTGCATAGATAAAAAGAGCAAGACCGCCTCCGATCAACGCCCCGTGCCACACCCACCCGCCGTGCCAAATAGCCGGAATCTCGCTTGGATATTCCACAAAATAGGAAATGTTATACAACACAAAAAGAGCGCGTCCGGCTATACCCCCGCCCGCAATCACAAATAACAACCACCAGCCATTCAATATATTTATAGCGGCTTGTGCGCGGCTTGTATATCTTTTGACAAGATACCAAGATACCGCATGCGCGCAAAAAAAGCCGAACGCGAACGTTGCGCCGTACCATTTGATCATACTGCCTCGCTATTCGCATCTCGCTTGTCATGGTCTCTCATCAACTTAAAAAACTCTTCGGCCATATCTGTTTCTTTACCATCACCCATCTCTTCACTCGTATCTTTAAATGGAAAGTCAACATCTGTCAAAATATCAAAAATCTCGTCATATATCTCTTTCTGAATGGATGGGTCTGCATTGGGATTGAGAACAAACGAACGTATCAGCGCTTCAAAGACTCGCCTTACGCCTTCTTTTCTAGGAAGCGATTCCAAAAAACTAAGACTATAATCTTGGCCGTAAAATAAATCTTGGCGAAGCTCCTTGAGAATGCCTGCAAGAGCTTGTCTTTGTTTACCTTTAGGAAGCGTTGCCAATGTTCCGCTCGTACAAAGCGCTTCATACAGCCGAAATGGAACCGCAAACCAAGATATAAGATAATTTGCTTCTTGTCCGCGAATCCTGTGCTGTCTTTCTAATTCTTTCGCGCGCGTATTTTCATTCTTTGAACGCATCCTCTCGGTTCCAAGAACAGCTCCGACATACGGATATTTTTTCAGATAATTCTTGCTCCACTGATAAACCTTATGCGCAAATTCAAGAATATCAAATGTGCTATCCTCACTATGAGGCGGCATACGCAAATAATCAATAATCGGAAAAGTGAATATAGATCCCGGCAATATTGAAAGTGCATGTGGAACTTCGCCTTTTTTCTTTTTTAAAACTTCCATTGCCGGTATCATACCCTTTCCCCCTTCAATCTTCATTAGTTCATACCCGAGTAAAAGCAACATGGAAATATCTTCTTTGGATAAAACTTCAGCATTCTCGTATCGGTAATACAAGGCGGTTGCGGCAAGCCGCACGGCATATAAACGCCGCGCTCCTTCAGAAGAAATGCGCGGAGGAACAAATCTCCTGTCATTCACCCCCATCAATCCTTCTTCCACTTTCTTTTCTTCTTCTCTTTGTGCGTCTGTCTGGTTATTGAGACATGTATCAATAAAATGATTCATGCCTGTCCGCTCTTGATCTCTTTTCTGCTGAAACTCCTGAAGGAGAAAAAAAATATCTTCTGTCATATTTTTAATTTTTCACGCTTGATTCACTTCCACCTCATCTGCTTCCACGACTGCATAAAGATTTCCCGAACGGACTAGTTTCCGAAATTTTAAAAACCGTGCGACATTCTTGGGTGTTTTATACATACGCACGCCGCGCACGAGATTGAGTTGCTGGCACACTCGCGCATCGCGAGAAAAACCAAAGATCAAAACCTCCGGCCGATGACTCGCGACTAAACGCACAAGCTCCGGATCGTCATCTTCAACAACAATACATGCGAGTTTTTTTGTGAGCGCGAGATCCGCCGCCGCATGCGCAATCATTTCTTTTGGAACTCCATGTTTGCGAATAAACGGGCAGATGTAATCATCGTATTTTGATTTCTCCGCCTCATGAATAGTGCGCGCCATAAGCTGTACTGTTTCAAACGGATACTTTCCTGTCGCGCTTTCTCCTGAAAGCATCACAGCGTCAGTATGGTCAATCACGGCATTTGCGACATCAGACACTTCCGCGCGAGTTGCTCGTCGCAATGTGATCATGGATTCCATCATTTGCGTGGCGACAATCACGGGCTTATGCGCTGAAATGCATTTTCGTATCAATTCTTTTTGGATCATTGGCACTTTTTGCGGCGGCATTTCTATGCCCAAATCGCCGCGCGCGATCATAATGCCGTCAACAACGGCTAAAATCTTTTCAAAATCATGAACCGCTTCCGGTCTCTCTATTTTAGCGATAATGCCAATACGTGCGGCATGTGGATATTTTTTTGCCATGCGCTTGAGAAGCGCGCGCGCTGTTTTTACATGTTCCGGAGTTCGGACAAACGAAAGCGCGATATAGTCTACATTATGCAGTACTCCAAACTCTAAATCTTTTTTATCTTTTTGGGTGACTGCGGCAACAGAAAAAACAGCTCCAGGCACATTGATTCCTTTATGAGATTTCACAATACCCCCGACAGAAACTGAACACACAATATCTGGTCCGGAAATCCGCAAAATCTTCAGATCAATAATACCGTCCGCAATAAGAACATGCTGACCAGCATCCACTTCTTGCGCAAGGCGCGAATAATGGTACGGAAGAAGTTTTATTTTTGATTTCTCATTATAGGCGGATTGCGGCACAAGGGTAATTCGTTCGCCGTTTTTCAACGGCACGCCAGCATCGGATACTTCGCCTATTCTTATTCTCGGACCCTGAAGGTCCTGTAAAATTGCGATTGGCTGACATGAAAGCGCACTTGCCTTGCGGATATTGCGTATCAGCATCGCATGATGTTTATACGTACCGTGAGAAAAATTAAGCCGAGCAACATTCATGCCGGCGCGTATCAAACGCCGCATCATGGGAAGCGTGTCGGAAGCCGGCCCAATAGTACAAACAATTTTTGTGAATTTCATAGGATGGAAATGTGGGTTGAAATTTGTCATTCCCGCGAAGGCGGGAATCCAATAAATAGAAGTATACCACTATTTTCTGAAATGAGAACAGACGACATGGCTCACTTTATAAAACAAATCAACGGCTCGTAATGTTGAGCCGTTGATTTAACTGTATTCTGAAATCTATCAATTATAACCTGTTTCTAGTACCCGTAATCCATATCGCCCATGCCGCCCCCCATGCCGCCCATACCTCCGCCATGGCCTGCTGTTTTCTTTTCTTCAGGTTTGTCAGTCACTACAACTTCTGTGGTTACAAGCATTGACGCGATTGAAGCCGCATTTTGAAGCGCGCTTCTGGTCACTTTCGTAGGATCAATAATTCCTGCGCTAACAAGGTCTTCATACACCCCTGTTGCCGCATTAAAACCCTCTGCGCCTTTGCGCTTCTTTACTTCCTCTGAAACGACGCTTCCGTCATGTCCAGCGTTTGATGCAATCTGGCGAACTGGTTCTTCAAGCGCCCGTCTAAGAATCTCAATGCCGATTTTTTCCTCGCCGCTCACTGTCACTCCGTCAAGAGCTTGTATACAGCGAAGAAGCGCAACGCCGCCGCCAGGCACAATGCCTTCTTCCACTGCGGCTTTCGTTGCCGCAAGCGCGTCTTCAATGCGAAGCTTTCTCTCTTTCATTTCAACTTCTGTCGCCGCTCCAACTTTCAGCACGGCAACGCCGCCTGTTAGCTTTGCAAGCCGTTCCTGAAGTTTTTCCCGATCAAAATCAGAATCTGTATTTTCTATTTCCTGCCTTATTTGCGCGATTCGCGCTTTGATTTCTTTTTCATCGCCTTTTCCGCCCACAATCGTAGTGGTTTCTTTGGTGGCAACGACTTTGCGCGCCTGTCCAAGACTTTCTAAAGTCACATGATCAAGCTTTAAACCAACTTCATCTGAAATTACTTTCCCTCCTGTAAGAGTGGAAATATCACGCAGCATTTCTTTTCTGCGGTCTCCAAATCCAGGCGCTTTGACTGCCAAGCAATGGAATGTGCCGCGAAGTTTATTGACCACTAATGTTGCAAGCGCTTCTCCTTCCACGTCTTCCGCGACAATGACGAGTTCTTTTTTCCCTGTTTGGGCAAGTTGTTCAAGAAGCTTAAGAATGTCATGGATTGCTGAAATCTTCTTGTCTGTGATAAGAATATAAGGATCATTATACACTGATTCCATTCTGTCCGGGTTTGTCACCATATAGGGCGACACATAACCTTTGTCAAATTGCATACCTTCCACCACCTCTTTTTCAAGTCCGAATACTTGAGATTCTTCAACAGTGATCACGCCGTCATTGCCGACCTCTTTCATGGCTTCCGCGATAATTTTTCCGATCTCTTGATCGTTCGCCGCTATGGAAGCGACTTGCGTGATTTCTTCTTGTCCGGCGACCGGCTTTGAAATTTTTTCTTTTAGCTCTTTTACAATTGCCACAACGCCTTTTTCAATACCGCGCTTGATAACCATAGGATTTGCTCCGGCGGTTACATTCTTTAATCCTTCACGATAAATCGCCTCAGCCAGAACCGTAGCTGTGGTGGTTCCGTCACCGGCAATATCAGAGGTCTTCTCTGCAACCTCTTTGACCATCTGAGCGCCCATATTCTCATAGGGGTCTTCCAGTTCA
>CAZKXN010000010.1:0-3008 GCA_964556905.1 uncultured Gammaproteobacteria bacterium | reverse complement strand
CAATCCTTCGGAAACCATAATCTGCGCAAGTAGCGTCGCAGTCGTAGTGCCGTCCCCCGCGACATCGTTGGTTTTGGTTGCAACTTCCTTCACGAGCTCTGCTCCGATATTTTCAAACTTGTCTTCAAGGGAAATTTCTTTCGCGATTGTCACCCCGTCATTGGTGATTGTTGGCGCGCCATACCCTTTGTCAAACACAACATTTCGGCCCTTTGGACCGAGAGTCACTTTAACGGCGTTTGCAAGTTTATCAACGCCACGTTTTAAGGCGCCGCGAGCCGCTTCATTAAAAAGAATCTGTTTTGACATATTATTTTTCTAGTCCTTTCTTCTTTACTGTT
This sequence comes from uncultured Gammaproteobacteria bacterium, assembly GCA_964556905.1. Classification (GTDB taxonomy): domain Bacteria; phylum Patescibacteriota; class Patescibacteriia; order JACQRZ01; family JACQRZ01; genus JACQSA01. The sequence continues at coordinate 2,667 of CAZKXN010000010.1, read as the reverse complement.
TATGCTTCAACTTATGCTTCAACCACGGCGAGGATGTCAGATTCGGAAATAACAAGATATTCTTTGTCATCAATCTTCACCTCGTCTGGAGAATATTTCTTAAAAAGCACGATGTCTCCGACCTTCACTGACATCGGATGCGTGTTTCCATTATCTAACACCTTGCCCGGGCCGACAGAAATTACTTTCCCTTTTTCAGGTTTTTCTTTATCAACAGTGTCTGGCAAAATTATTCCCGCCTGTGTCACAGAATCTTCGTTGAGAGGTTCAACGATAAGACGATCGCTTAATGGCTTAAGCTTCATAGCGATGTATATGTTATGAATAATAAAGGGTTTTATAATACCCAGTTTTATAATGCCCCAAAGTACAGAATACTCTATCAAAAACTACTTAAGTTTGTCAAGGGGGTGCACTGGTCCATATAATACATTCGCATAGCGCCGTGTTAGATCTATATTATTTTAATTTGAGCTTATCTTTCGCTATAAAGATTAAATGGACTTTTATTTGCCCGCGCGCGCGGCAATGCCGTAATACAAAAACTCCTTTTGTAAAGAACTCGGGGAAAGTGCGTAAATATTATCACCAAAAAAATAATCGCACAGCACTTCACGAGTCCGCAATAATTCTTTCAGTCGGTACTTCCACTTTGGATCAGTAAGGGTGAGATCAATAAGATCAAGCAGTCGGTCAATTGCTTTGTCTCGATGTTCGATCTCATTCTTTTGATGCCACTGGAAAGATCGCTGGACTTCACTGCCAATATTTCCCAGTTGCTCCATTACTGTCAATTGAAACCACCGTCCCGAGGCCAAATCTGAATGGATCGCTTCCATATTCATATCTATTCTGTTCGCTCTTTTACAATATCTCGAATGAGACTTTGAATCTCTAGATTCTCTACACTGCGTGATCGATTCCCTTGCGAAGGACGAATATTGATCATTGAATCAAATTCAATCCAGTCATCTCCTTCCTTCTCGGGATAAAGGTTAATCCCCCACAAATCCTCCTGTCGTGACCCGTCTTCCAATAGTACGCGCTCTTCATCGGCGTGGAGTTCACCATTCACTGCTATAATCCTTTTTGACACGTCAACGACGGCTTTTACAAGATCGCCAAAGAGTGTTTTCGACATGTCGCGAAGTTCATTTTTTAATATTTTGCCTGTGATTGTTTTGATCTCATTCATACCAAATATATATTTTATGCGACCCGAGTATGCCAATGTAAATAAAGCAAGGGTCTACAAAAAACACCTCCACTTACGGAGGTGTCCTTGCAACGATCAACTATGACGCTGCCGGTTCATCGCCTTCAGGCTTTTGCGGTTCAACACTTTCCGGCGCTGGTACTGGCGTAGCTTCCGGTACTGCCTGCTTCTCGTCAGCTATAGTTGCTGGAACCTCTCCGTTTTGGTCATCCATCATATCATTATCTGATTTATGAATTAGCGTACCACTTAACTTATCATAAAAGCTAATATATGTACAGCCCGTGCGCTGGTCCATATACGAGTTGACACTTCCATACGGGCGCAGCAGCCCTCGGGACAATCCTTTTTGCTGCGCCGAAATCCCCACTGTGGGTTTCGGCCGCACGTTCGTTCGTTCGTTCGCCCTTTCGCTAACGCTTGTCTGTCGGGCGCCTGTGTCCGCTTCAACTCCACATGCCGCTGTAAAGGACGCCCCCCGAGGGCTGTAAGAGGTGTCAACTATGTTCGTGGACTTGAACAGAGGGGGGGTGAGCGTAAAATCAGAGGTGGTGAGGTAATTCTTACTGCCAATGCCATGGAAATCCACCATAGAAAGACTCCTGATTGGGTGGTCCAAAAATAGTGATCAAAAAAACCTGCAAAAAGCATAAATGCCGCAATTGAAAAAGCTGCCGATTTTTTGTTTTTTAACACAAATAAAAACACGCTTGTCAAAAACGCGAGGAACAGTCCCAAGCCAATGACTCCAAGTTCAACAAAAAGCAACAGGATATGGGAATGGACTGGCTGATATTCATACGCGCCTCTATTGACACCTAATGCGCGGTCGCGATCCATAAGAAAAGGAACATACTGGCCTATGCCAATGCCAAAAGGATATTGCGCAACAATGGAGAATGCTTCACTAATATACGACACGCGCTCTTGAAGCGAACGCTGTTCAAGCCGTTCAGACGCGGCAAGCCCAAGACGCACACTCACGGGACGCCAATACACAAGCGCAAAAATTGCGACAAGAACCGCGCATACTAAAAATAAAAAGGGGCCAGTCGCCTTTTTCCACTTTTTCCATTTCCAACAAAAAATGACCGAAAGCGCTATACTCAAGCCAAGCGCGAGTAGAGCGCCTCGCGAAAATGTAAAAAGCAATCCTGCAAAAATAATCATTAAAGCGGCAAAAAGACCGACGCGCTCTTTATGATGTGCGGCAAAAAAAAGATAAAGCCCTGAAAAAAAACTCACGCCCAAAAACGCGGCAAGAGCATTGGGGTGCGTAAAGCTTCCGTACGCGCGCAATAAGCGAAACCCTTCTCCCTCCACAACCGAGTCGCCGAGCGTGGCGGCGGAGTGAGCGGAAATGCCGAGCCATCCAAAAGCGTCAATTTCTTGAACAGAAAATTGCTGCATTCCCAATAATGCCTGCAAAACTCCTGCTGCAACCAACCCAA
>CAZKXN010000009.1:14752-19204 GCA_964556905.1 uncultured Gammaproteobacteria bacterium | reverse complement strand
ACCGATAGGATTTCACTTACATTTTAGATGATTTGAGACGAGGGCATTGACAAAACGTATGTTTTGTCATATAATTCTCGTATGAGATATTACGACTGGAACGAAGAAAAGAATAGTCTGCTCAAAGCACAGAGGGGCGTATGTTTTGAAGATGTCGTTGTTGTTTTAATCGGGAGTCGCCTCCTTGATACACTTGAGCATCCGAATAAGAATAAATATCCAAACCAAAGAATATTTGTTGTAGAGCTTTTTGACTATGCATATTATGTGCCATTTATAGAAGACGAGGAGAGGATTTTTTTGAAAACAATTATTCCGAGCAGGGATGCAACAAAGAAATATCTTAAGCCATAACAAAAAAAACCATGCAACATTATACATTGGACAAAGAAGAAAAAGAACTTATGCGTGAGATTGAAAAAGGGGGATTTCGGCGCATTCGTAATTTTAAAAAACAAGCAAAACTCTATCAGGAGTACGCCCGTGCAACACTCGATAAGAAACGAAATATTAACATTCGAGTCGCTGAACGTGATTTATTAAAACTGAAGGCACGAGCAGTGGAGAAGGGGCTACCGTATCAGACACTTGTCACGTCCGTCCTACATCAATACTCAACAGGCGTGCTGCGCGAGCGTGATGAAGGCGCGCGCGTATCCCTGTCAAATCACCAAACTATGTTACCGAAACCGCTTCAGTCGCATCACGTAAAAATGTTACCGAAATAGCTTTCTGTGCTTGGTGCACTTCGGCCGCGTGCGCTGCGATACTCTTGCGTTTGCATGCCAGGTACAGTTCGTTCCGTTTCTTGTTGATCTGGCGTTTCAACTCTGCCGGATTTAGTGATTCGTAGATAGAGTGCAATTCATGCTTTGTCACTTTTGATACGCTCTTGAGTATAGGAACTCCCATAGAATTTTCAAAAGTGTTACCAATGTACCCGTCTTGTACGGACGGGTTGACTTTCCTTTTATTTTTCTGTAAAATATACTTCAAACTCTTAACAAAGAATCGGCAATGAATGTCACTGAACTTGCCCGCAAGCTTAAAATCACTACTTCACAGCTCTACGACCATCTTCCCCAGATGGGTTTTGATGTTGGCAGACGTGCAATCAAAATAGATGATTCTGTTGCAATGAAAGTTCTCAAAAGCTGGAGCCAATACCAGTCAACTCTTAAAAAAAAACTTGACAAGGAAAAAGACGCGGCAGAGATAACGAGCCGCAGAGAAGAAAAAAAGACTATTCGCCTTCCGCTTGTCATCACGGTTCGCGACTTTGCGGCGCGAACAAATCTTCCTGTAACGAAGATTATCAAAACGCTGATGGATAATGGCATTCTTGCGGCTCTTAATGAAAAAATAGATTTTGAAACCGCGGCAATACTTTCTGAAGATTTTGGGTTCACTGTGGAGAAAGAATATGAGTCGCAACAAGAAATTGAATTTTTCCAAAAAGACATTGTAAAGGACGCCATTGCGCAAGAAAACCCAAAAAAACTTATGCCGCGTCCTCCGGTGGTTATTGTTATGGGCCATGTTGATCACGGCAAAACCACGCTTCTGGATTCTATTCGCGCCACAACTGTTGCGAGCGGCGAGGCAGGAGGTATTACACAGCACATCGGAGCGTATCAAACGCATAAAATAATGAAAAAAACCGGCGAAGGGAGAACTATTACATTTATAGATACCCCCGGCCATGAAGCGTTCACTACCATGCGTTCTCGCGGAGCAAAGATTGCTGATATTGCGATTTTAGTAGTTGCCGCTGATGACGGTCTTCGCCCTCAAACACAAGAAGCTATAAAAATTATCAAAGCGGCTGAACTGCCAATGATAGTCGCAATCAATAAAATAGACAAAACGGGCGCAAATATTGAAAAAGTAAAACGCGAGCTTTCTGACATCGGCCTTATTCCTGAAGATTGGGGCGGAAAAACGATCTGCGTGCCCATATCAGCAAAAGAACACACAGGCATTGATGACCTCTTGGAAATTATTATTCTTGTAAACGATCTGCACAAAGAATCAATCGTGGCAAATCCGGAAGGAAAAACTCTTGCGTCGGTGATTGAGTCGCACGTGGATAAAAATGAAGGCGTTGTTGCAACGCTTCTTGTTCAAAACGGCGTTCTCAATCTCAACGACTACCTAATCATTGACAATACATTATATGGAAAAGCCAGATCGCTTCGTGACTACCTCGGACAATCACTCGCTAAAGTTATTCCAAGTCAGCCTGCAAAAGTTATCGGCCTTAAAAGCGCGCCGCTTGTAGGGTCAATTTTTAGGTCTGTAAAAACGCTTCCCAAAAATGTTGAAAAAGTCTCAAAGTTTGGTGAAGCGCGTCATACGGTTATAATTCCCAGATACGACGAAAAGAAAAAAGGCGTTGCTTCAATAAATCTTATCATTAAAACCGATACGCTCGGTTCGCTTGAGGCGATTGTCACGGCCATACTTGAACATCCTGAAGTAAAGCTTGCAATCGTAGGAAAAGAACTTGGGACAATCACAGCCACTGACGTATTGACCGCTGAAGCTACTCAAAGTCTTATTGCTGGTTTTCACGTCCCAGTATCTTCGAGCGCTTCTGAAATCGCTTTGGAAAAGGACGTGGAAATAAAGACATACAAAATCATATATGAGCTCCTTGACGATATAAAGGAACGTATGAAAAAATTACTCTGCCCAAACACAGTGCGCACATCCTTGGGCTCTGCTCTTGTTCGCGCTATTTTCAGAACCGAAAGCAGTTTTATGATTGTAGGGGCTGTCGTGCTCCGCGGGTCCCTTTCGCCAAATACCAACGCAACAATTGAAAGAAATGGTGAATTAATCGGCGATGGAAAAATTGTCAAATTGCAATCCGGAAAGACCATAATACAAGAAGCTGGAGCTGGACAGGAGTGCGGAATAGAATTTCAAAGCAAACACGCGCTCCATGTTGATGACACACTCAATGCATACAAAGAAGAAACTGTTAAACGGGAACTTGACCATGCCAATGGTCCCTAAAAGGACTGATAGAATAAATGAATTGATACGGACTCAACTCGCAACGATTGTTGCGAGAGAGATTGAATTCCCGAAAAAAACAGTGATCGCTTTTACGAAAGCGGCTGTTTCTGGAGATTTGAAAAAAGCAACTGTGCATATGAGCGTATTCCCGGACGCACAGCGCGATATGTGCCTGCGCATCCTCCAAAAACAACAATCGCATATCCAATACCTGCTCGGCAGACAGCTTACAATGTATTCAATTCCACGGTTGCGATTTGTGCTTGACAGGGCCAGCCCCGCGCTTGAGCCCGAAGATGAAGTTGACGAAATCATCAGAACCTTAAATAAAGAATCATGAATTAATTATTAATTCTCTATACTGTATGCCAAAACAATCTGTGAATTACCATCTTATCCCGACAGTTATTGAAAAATCAAACTATGGGGAACGCGCGTATGATATTTATTCGCGCCTTCTCAAGGATCGCATTATTTTTCTTGGCGACCCAATAGACGACAATGTTGCAAACACTTGCATCGCGCAAATGCTTTTTTTGGAAAGCGAAGACAAGGAAAAGGATATTAAACTCTATATTAATTCTCCGGGAGGATCTGTGACGGCCGGACTTGCTATTTATGACACCATGCAATACATTAAGCCGGATGTAGTAACGATTTGCATAGGTCTTGCCGCATCAATGGGCGCAGTGCTTCTTTCCAGCGGAAAAAAGGGGAAACGGTTTATTCTTCCAAACGCGGAGATTATGATCCATCAGATTATGGGTGGAGCTGAAGGGCAAGCAACCGATATTAAAATTCGCGCGGAACACATTCTTAAACTCAAAGACCGTCTCAATCAAATTCTTTCAAAGCATACAGGCCAGCCATACGAAAAAATAGAAAAAGATACTGATCGCGATTATTTTATGAGTGCGGAAGAAGCGAAAAAATATGGTTTAATAGATAAAATCATCAGCTAAGGCACTTGTCACGAAATAACATCTTCAAGTTCGCTGGAGATTTATGTTAGCTTTTTCAGTACAAAACACATAAATCATGATTTCAAAGGTCGAAACGTAAAAATCACAAAGTAGGACATTTTAACTTTCCTGGAAGTAGGACATTTCTATTTTCCGTTGACAACTTGAGACGATACACTTGCCAGTTTTATTTTTCTATGGTATAGTCATTTTTGTCTTTAACACTTAAAATTGCGCGAGGGTAGATTTTTCACGCTTTTAAAGGGAAAAGTACAAAAAATCAGCATGTTTTTCCTTACGAATACTTTTTACACACCGCTCTACTATAGAGCAAATGCTATTTACGCTACACGCTTTCAGGTCCATATACAAAAAGTGTAGTTATTTTCCTTTTTCTTGAAAAACATCCTACCTCTCTCGCGGTACGAAAGAGGTTTTTATGATTAGCACAACACTTGCGTTTATC
>CAZKXN010000009.1:0-14742 GCA_964556905.1 uncultured Gammaproteobacteria bacterium | reverse complement strand
TCAATTCCGCTGAAAGCAATGCAGAAAAAATCCTTGCTGAAGCAAAAACAAAAGAAGGAGAGTTTCTCCTGAAAGCAAAAGAAAAAGCATTGCATATTATTGACGAGGCAAAGCGCGAGGCAGACGCGCGGCACAAGGAAATAAAACATCTGCAAGAACGCGTTGAGCGGCGCGAAACGCTTTTTGATCAAAAACTCCTTGAACTGCAGGAAAAAGGACAAAAACTCCATGAAAAAGCAGGGCAAATTGATCAAATCAAAACAGAAATTCAAACAATCAAGCAAGAACAAATCGCTAAGCTGGAAAAAGTTGCTTCCCTGAATCGGGAAGAGGCGAAAAAAATTCTTTTGGATAATGCGGAACGAGAAGCAAAGGATGATATTCTTGCACGCATCAAAAAGGTTGAACGAGAGGGGGTTGAAGAAATCTACGCAAAGGCGCGCTCTATTATTGCTGACGCAATGCAGAGATGCGCTATGTCTGTGATTTCGGAAAACACGACAAGTGTCATTCCTCTGCCGTCCGACGACATGAAGGGCCGCATTATTGGAAAAGAAGGGCGTAATATCCGCACAATTGAATCACTCACTGAAGTTGAAATTCTTATTGACGACACGCCCGGAGTTATTACGCTTTCCAGTTTTTCCTTGATTCGCAGACAAGTCGCAAAGCGAACCATAGAAAAACTTATGAAAGACGGGCGCATTCATCCCGGCAGGGTGGAAGAGTATGTTGAGCAGGCAAAACAGGAGCTTGCCGGAGATATAAACAAAGCCGGGGAAGAAGCAGTGTTCGCGCTCGGCGTTACTGGTCTTGACCCGCGTTTAATCCAAATATTGGGACGGCTCAAGTATCGGACAAGTTTTGGGCAAAACGCGCTCACACACTCAATGGAAGTTGCGTACCTCTCGCAATTTTTAGCAGAAGAGCTTGGCGCAAATGTGGCAGTATGTAAAAAGGGAGGTTTGCTACACGATATCGGCAAAGCTGTTGACCATGAAGTGCAGGGAAGCCATCCGCAGATTGGCTATCAAATCATGAAAAAATTCAATCTTCCGGAAGAAATAGCGTATATGAGCGTCGCCCACCATGAGGATAGCCCAAAAACTCTTGAAGGAGTTATAGCAAAAGTGGCAGATGCGATTTCGGCAAGCCGTCCCGGAGCGCGGAGAGATACTTCTGAACGCTATCTGCAACGCATAACAGAGCTTGAAAACCTTGTCACGGCTTTTGAAGGAGTTGAACGCGCATACGCAATACAAGCTGGGCGTGAAATCCGTGTCTTTGTCACGCCTGACACAGTAGATGATCTGGAAGCATATAAGCTTGCAAAAGCAGTGGCGCAAAGCATCCAAGAACAGCTTCAATACCCAGGTGAAATCAAAGTGACGTTGATTAGAGAAAAACGAATTATTGAATACGCGCGATAATCAGTATGAAAATATTATTTATTGGCGATGTGGTTGGAAAACCTGGCCGAAAAACGGTTGCTGTTCTTCTTGACGAGATCAAAAAAGAATACGGTCCTGATTTTGTTATAGCAAATGCGGAAAATCTTGCCCATGGAAAAGGTATAACAAAGCAAACGTTTGACGAACTCCTGGCAGTTGGCGTAGATTTTTGCACATCTGGGAATCATATATGGGCAAAACCGGAGGGACATGAAATTCTTGCGCAAAAAGAAAGTAAAATCATCAGACCTGCTAACTTTCCTGCAAATGTCCCTGGGATTGGCGCAAAACTCGTGCCGGTTGGCGCAAAAAACATTCTTGTGATCAATCTGGGAGGGCGCGTATTTATGAAAGAACACCTGGATTGCCCTTTTAGAAAACTTGACGCGATTCTTGATGAATATGCAAAAGAAAAACCGGCGGCCATTATTATTGATTTCCATGCAGAAGCAACTTCTGAAAAAAACACCTTTGGCTTGTACGCGGATGGACGCGTATCAGCGGTTTTAGGGACTCATACTCATGTCCCTACTGCCGATGAACGAGTGCTGCCAAAAGGAACAGCATATATTACGGATGTAGGCATGGTTGGGCTTAAAAATTCAAGCATAGGTATAGGATATGAAGGTATATTGCCAACGTTTCTCAACCAAATGCCGGGAAAATTTGACATTCCGGACTACGGTCTGATTTCCTTCAACGCTGTACTAATTGATATTGACACAACTAATGGAAGCGCCCGCTCTATTGTCAGAATCCAAAGAGATATTGAAATATAAAGGATTTTTAAGTATACTATACGTATGTGTGAATAACCTCTGGCTTTGGGGCAAACGCGGTTTAATATATTTACTTAACAGGATTTACGCGGCTCATTACATATCCTCATAACTATAAGGAAAAATGGGTACGCGTACGGTCCTGAACTTAACAAAGAAAGGAGGTGGCAATATGACAAAATACAAAAAATCAGACCTTGTTGAGCATTTGGCAGGAAAATTTGACCTTGCAAAAAAGCAAGTTGAAGACATTGTAGAGGGAATCCTGGGTTATGTTACTGAACTTCTTAAAAAGGGTGATGAATTAACCTTGACAGGGTTTGGAACTTTTCTGGCAAAACAGCGCAAAGGGCGCGTGGGAATAAATCCAAAGAATCCTTCCCAAAAAATACAAATCCCGCCCAGTATTGTTCCTCGCTTCAAAGCAGGAAAGGCGCTCAAGGACGCAGTCAAAAAGTAGGTCCAAAAAAACATTAAAAATCCGTGTTCAATAACGCGGATTTTTTGTTTTGCGCTGTACTGTTGAAAAAAACAGCGGCGGGCACTGCATGCAATGCAATTGACACGCCAGTCTATTTTGTTCTAATGTATTGGGATGATTTTATATTTTATATAATGACAGATAAGACGAAATGCGTAGATCCTATTTATATGAAAATACTGAAATTCGGTGGCACATCCGTTGGGTCGCCGGAAGTTCTGGATAGTGTGCTCTCAATTATTAAGGAAGGCGTAAAAAACAACGCTGAATCTATCACAGTGGTTGTTTCCGCGTTTTCTGGAGTTACTGACACGCTTTGCGCTGTTGCATTCAACGCGGCGCAAGGAAATGAGGAATACCGCCCTATTTTTGAAGAGTTTGCTGCGCGTCACATCAATACTGCTCAATCTCTTATTCAATTAGCAGAACATCCGCGAGTGCTTGCGTGCGTACGAGAAACGCTTAATGAGCTTGAAGACGCGTTTTTAGGGATATTTTTTCTCAAAGAAGCAAGTAAACGCGCGCTTGATCTTATAATGAGCTTTGGTGAGCGGCTGTCTGCATATATTATTTCCCAAGCCCTTTGCTCCCGAGGCGTTGCGGCCCTTTACTGCGACGCAAGATCCTTGATACTAACTGACGAGCAGTTTGGGCAAGCGCGGGTAAGCATGCCCCGCACTGCCGAAAAAATTACTGAATGGTTCTCGTCTGCTCAAGGCGTATCAATCGTCACGGGATTTATTGGAGCAACCCATCAAGGCGTAACTACTACCATTGGCCGCGGCGGATCTGACTATACTGCCGCTATTATCGGAGCGGCGACAAACGCATCTGTCATTGAAATATGGACAGATGTTGACGGCGTTATGACTGCCGATCCGCGGAAAGTCAAAACCGCAGCGATTATCCCCCATCTCACATACATAGAAGCATTGGAACTTTCGTACTTCGGCGCAAAAATTATTTATCCGCCTACCATGATGCCTGCGCTGGAAAAACAAATTCCAATCCACATAAAAAACACGTTCAATCCGTCCGGAGCCGGGACACTTATCAATGGCACGCCCTTGCCATCAAGCTCGCCAATAAAAGGCATCTCCTCAATACCCTCTCTTGCCCTTCTCCGCATAGAAGGCGTCGGCATGATTGCCGCGATAGGGTCCGCGGCGCGGATTTTTGGAGCGCTTGCTCGAAATACTATAAATGTGATTCTCATCACTCAAGCGTCGTCAGAATACTCAATTTGCATCGGTGTAAACGCTTCGGACGCAAGTCGTGCTGAAAACGCGATCAATGAAGAATTTGCGCTTGAACGCGCCGCAAACCGCATGAAGCTTGTTCATGTTGAGTATGACGTTTCCATTGTTACTGTCGTTGGGGAAGGCATGAGAAAAATTCCAGGCATTGCCGGAAAACTTTTTCATACTCTCGGAGAGCATAACATCAACACAGTAGCTATTGCTCAAGGATCGTCAGAGTTAAGCATATCCGCAGTCATAGCCGCGAAAAACGAATTTCATGCGCTAAACGCAATACACGCTGAATTTTTCTCGCCTAAAAAAATTCAGCCGTCGGTTTTTCTAGCCGGCACGGGTTTAATTGGAAAAAAACTCCTGGATATTCTTGCAGAAAATCCTGTCGCGCAAGTATGTGGAATCGCAAACACTCAATCAATGCTAGTAGATGAAGGGGGCGTGGATCATACTGCATTGCTAGATAGGTGCGAACCCGCTTCTTTGGAAAAATTCGTTGAACGCATGTGCAACTCCCATCTTGGGCGTAAAGTGTTCGTGGATTGCACGGCAAGCGAAGCGCTCCCAGGATATTACTCTGCTATTCTTGCAAACGGGATTTCTATTGTCACGCCAAATAAAAAGGGGCTGTCGGGAAGCATGGAAAAATACAATGAACTCATGCAAACAGCCAAAAATTCAACAGCTTCCTTTCGCTATGAAACCACGGTTGGCGCCGCGCTTCCTGTTATTGCGACATTGTACGACCTCATTCAAACAGGTGATCGCATCCATTCAATTGAAGCCGTGCTTTCCGGCACTTTGAGTTATATTTTTAATAATTTTTGTTCGGGAGAAGAAACATTCAGCCAAATTGTCAGAAAAGCAAAAGAAAAAGGATACACAGAACCAGATCCCCGAGATGACCTTTGCGGCCTTGATGTCGCCCGCAAAATTCTCATCCTTGCAAGAGAATGCGGATACGCGCTTGAACTTGCAGACGTAGCAATTGAACCATTGCTTCCAAAAGAATGTTTTGAGGCCACAAGCGTAGAGGCATTTTTTGAATCGCTTGCATCTCTAGATTCCGCAATGGATAAAAAACGAAAACAGTTAAAACAGGACGGACGAATGTTGCGATGTATTGCTTCATTGCGCGACGGTAAAGCATCCCTTGGGCTCGCAGAGGTTGATGCGCATAATCCATTTGCAACCCTGTCCGGAAGCGATAATATGGTTGTATTCACTACAAACCGATATTGCGACACTCCGCTTGTGGTGCGTGGTCCGGGCGCTGGCGCAGGAGTCACTGCCGCAGGAGTCCTGGCGGATATTACAAAGACTCTCCGATAATATACGTATGATAGAGCGCACACATTCACAAACACAATCAAAAATTCCCGTAGGAATTCTCGGCGCAACCGGCATGGTGGGCCAACAATATGCAGTATTGCTTGCGCACCACCCTTGGTTTGAAATTACCGCGTTGGCGGCATCGGCTCGATCTAGCGGCGCAACATACGGCAAGGCGGTAGAAAACCGCTGGTGCTTTGACTCGCCAGTTCCATCGTCACTAAAAAGTCTTGTGGTGCTTGATGCCATGAATGTTTCCGATATTGCGTCGCGATGCAGACTTGTTTTTTCTGCTGTTGAACTAGAGAAAGAAGAGCTTAAAAAACTTGAAGAAAACTACGCCCATTCAGGTGTTCATGTTGTTTCAAACGCATCCGCACACCGCTGGACAGATGATGTGCCAATGATTATTCCTGAAATAAACCCGTCGCACCTTGAAATCATTCCGGAACAGCAAAGGGAGCGGGGCTGGAAAGGAAGCATCACGGTAAAACCAAACTGCAGTATTCAAAGTTATCTCACGCCTCTCTACGCCTTGATGCGAGCCGGCTATCCGATTGTTGAAATTTTTGTGACAACCCTTCAAGCCCTTTCGGGCGCAGGTTATCCGGGAGTCGCGAGTCTTGATATTATTGATAATGTCATTCCATATATCAATGGGGAGGAGGAAAAAACAGAAAAAGAACCTCTAAAAATCCTAGGAACAATACAGCAAGGGCGATTTATGCTTCATAATGGGTTGCGGATCTCCGCGCACTGCAATCGTGTGGCAGTGCGAGACGGGCATCTTGCCTGCGTGAGCGTCCGTTTTGCAGACAACGTGCCGTCAATTGAAGAAACCATTTCTATATGGCGAAATTTTCACTCTGTTCCCCAAGAACTTACTCTTCCGTCGGCTCCAACGCGTCCTATAATGTACCTCAAAGAAGAAAACAGGCCCCAGCCGCACAAAGATCGTATGTATGAAAACGGAATGGGAATTACTGTCGGCCGTCTTAGGCCATGCTCTCTGTTTGATCTTAAATTTGTTGGATTAAGCCATAACACGCTCCGGGGGGCTGCTGGCGGAGGCGTACTAAACGCAGAACTGCTTGTGGCAAAACAATACATTTCAATAAAATAGACATTAAAATTGCCCTTAAAAATGGATAAAAAAACAATTTCAGTATTCGCCTCCGCAACCGTTGCCAATGTGGGGCCAGGATTTGATATTTTCGGATTTGCAGTGCAAGAACCCGGAGACGAAGTAGTTGCTACTCTTTCATCTGAACCGGGAGTACGAGTAACGTCAATCACAGGAGATGGCGGCGTGCTTCCGCTTGATTGTTCAAAGAATACTGCCGCTGTCGCGGTGGCAGGATTTCTTTCCAGAATACAAAGCAGTGTTGGGATAGATCTTGAAATTCACAAAAAAATGCCTCTCGGGAGCGGCCTTGGGTCAAGCGCCGCAAGCGCAGTGGCGGCTGTAATTGCGGCAAACGAACTAACTGGAAGGCCGCTTGAACGCCATGAACTCCTCCCTTTTACCATGGAAGCGGAGAGAGTGGCGTGCGGTGCGGCGCACGCTGATAATGCCGCGCCATCACTTCTTGGCGGATTTATTCTCATCAGATCTTATACGCCGCTGGATATTGTAAAAATTCCAACACCGGACGAGCTCATCGCCACTGTTGTGCATCCTCATATTGAAGTGCGCACACAAGATGCCCGACGCATTTTGCGGCGATCCATTCCTCTCTCTTCTACCATCGCGCAGTGCGGAAATGTGGCAGGATTGGTTGCCGGGCTTCTCACAAAAAATCTTGCGCTCGTTGGCAGGTCTCTTACTGATTCCATCATAGAACCCCAGAGAACACTTCTAATCCCCGGATTTAAAGAAGTAAAACGCTCTGCCCTTGACGCCGGCGCGCTAGGGTGCAGTATTTCCGGATCAGGACCGTCCCTGTTCGCGCTCTGCCCATCTCCCGAAATAGGCAAGGCAGTCGGGGAAGCGATGAAACATGCATTTGCTTCTTACAAACTTGCAAGCGATGTATTTGTTTCGCCAATCAACAAAGAAGGGCCAAAAATAACAGCTATTGCCTGACACACGCATCCCCCATGCATTTTTATAGCACAAATAATAAGTATCTCACTGCAAATCTTCGCACCGCCGTACTCCAAGGCCTTGCTCCGGATGGCGGTCTTTTTATGCCGTCCTCATTTGGCTCGCTTGCAAAAAACGTAATGGAAAAAACTCAATCGCTCACGTTTCAAGAGTTGGCTGTTGAAGTAGGCAAAACACTGTTCGCGGATTCTTTGCCATATTCTACTCTTGCCGAGGCGATCCATGATGCTATTACATTTGATGCTCCTCTTACGCCTCTGCAAAAAATTGAAAACACTGCAGTCCTTGAATTATTTCACGGACCGACTCTTTCATTTAAGGATTTTGGCGCTCGTTTTATGGCGCGGCTTATGGCTCATTTCATTGAAAAAGAAGGTAAGGAATTATACGTTCTTGTCGCAACTTCCGGAGATACTGGGAGTGCGGTTGCAAGCGGCTTTTTTTCTGTGCCGGGAATCCGCGTGCTCATTCTCTATCCTTCAGGAGGAGTAAGCGACATACAAGAAAAACAGCTTACGACGTACGGAGGCAATATTGAAGCGCTTGAAATTAAGGGTACATTTGACGACTGCCAAAAACTAGCAAAACAATCTTTCCAAGATCCTGACTTGAAAAAATCCAAAATGCTGGCATCTGCAAATTCTATCAATATAGCGCGTCTGTTTCCCCAGTCGTTTTATTACGCATGGGCGTACACGCAAAGTGTGCGGCTCAATAAAAAAAATCTCCCTCTTGTTTTCTGCGTGCCAAGCGGCAATTTTGGAAATCTCACAGCAGGACTTATTGCAAAACGAGTCGGTGTTCCTTTTACACAATTCATCGCGGCGACAAATATCAATGATACGGTCCCGCGATATCTGGATACAGGAATATTTCGCTCTGCTCTGTCGCAGGCAACCATTTCAAACGCTATGGATGTTGGAAACCCCAGCAATTTCGCGCGAATGATGGAGTTATACCCGAATGGCGCGCAAGACATGAAAAAAGATATATTTGGAGTGAGCTTCACTGACTCCGAAACTCGCGACGCTATGAAGCGTGTGTATGAAATGGCTGGATATATGCTTGACCCGCATGGAGCTGTTGCATACCTCGGGCTAGGGGCGTACCGAAAGAAACATCAATATCCTATTTTTGGCGTTTTCTTGGAAACCGCCCATCCGGCAAAATTTTTTCAAACCGTGCAAGATGCCATTGGTGCGACACCAGAAATACCAGAGCGTCTTGCGGAAGCGCAAAAAAAAGAGAAAAAATCTACTATGTTGTCAAATACGTTTGAAGAATTCAAAAATTTTCTACAATCACAATAAATCCACCACCTTCCAGAATACCCCGCGGTCTTACGCGTGGATGAATGAAAGATATAAATCCTTCCCAACGGGGTATCAAACCCCGTTGGGAAGGTGCTGGACAAACCCGACTTTTGTTTGGTTTGCGCCGCAGAAAGTCCACAGGACATTCGTCTTGCAATAAACCAGACGGCGCTTCATTCAATAAACCGCTTGATGTTTCCGGCTGGAGATGCAAACAAACTTTTAAGTTGGGATGAAAGCGAATCCACGCTTGTGATATTGAGAGCTTCTTTGGCAGAGTTAAGAGCATCTGTCAGAGACTCAACATATGAGAGAATTTGATCCGCGCTTTCTTCAGTAAGCCGTTTATTGGAAAGGGAGCGAAGTTCGGTCAAATTGTCTTGTATCTCTATAAGCACTGCCTTTACTTCACGGTATGCTTGAGAAGATTTTCGTAATTTCGCAATCCGTTGATTCAATCGCTTTGCCTCTGCTTCTATTCGCTTGCTGAATTGTTTTACATTAATAACTGCGCGAATGTATCCTTCAATTTCACGGATAGTATCAAGATTATCTGAAAAGTTCTCCGTAGAAAAAACAAGAAGGTCCGAGGACGGAATTTCTTGCATAAGACGTGCAAGGGCGCCTGTCATCCTTGAGATATGCACATCCATATCCACGAGAAGGTCCTTTACGTCAATACCACGGCGTTTTGCGGCATTTGCCGCGCCTTTTCTCAAACGTTGGGCTTCCGCAATTTGACGTTTTGCAACACGCATAACGCCCCTGCTGCGAACGATGCGTTCAATATCTGGAATATATTCATTGATAGAATCGCGCAGTTTTTCCATGTGCGCCCGTGAATCTTGAACACTATGCAATTCTGGCGTCGTCTTCACATACTCGCTCAAATCTCGCGCGCTTGCGAGCGTTTGTTTGAAAGACTCTGGAAGAGATGCCCCGATTTTTTGAAGACGGTCTGTTTCGCGAGAAAGGCTTACTAGATATTTCGTAAAATTAAGCGCCTCTGTTTTTAGTTTCTCTTGTTCTTGCGAAGTATCTATTGTTTTTGTCGTAGACGCTGGTTGTGCTGGTGAAATCTGATCAGTGGTGCTGGCGCTCGTCTGCCCAGGAAGTTGCGGGAAAGTAGAGCTTGCAGAAAAATCTATTGAGAGCTGCGGAGGTGCAAACACAACGGGCATTTGCAAAGGATTCGGAGTCGCAGAGGGTTGAGAAACTACGGGCGCTAAAGGCGATATGAATGGAGTGGAGGTTGCGACGAAAGGAATAGACGGCGCTGATACTGGAGTAGACGTTGCCGTCTGTGGCGTTGATGTTGCTGTTGAAGCGACCGCAGGAGGAGCGGTGCACTCAAGAGTGTTCGCATCACATTCGTTATCACAATACTTGGCAGTAATCCATGAAAATCCATCTCCTGCGCATGCTTGAAGAGTGTTGCCAACGCATTGCTTTTGTTGCGGCGCGCAGATTATCTCTCTGCCAGGCAACCCGCTGTTTTGCAATATCTCGAAAAGTTGCAACGCGCGATTATAAATGCGCAAATTATCAATATCAGTATCAACGGCTGAACCTCCAATCATAATATCGTTTGCGGATGCTACGGCAGGATCTGTTTGAATAGACGAATGAATTAAGATCCCGTCAAGGTAATACGCGCCTTGAGTCGTATCCTTGGTAAATGCAACGTGATGCCATTCATTATGCGCAAGCTGATTTGGATTGCTTGTCTGTGTCCAGTATCGGGTCCGCGAACTTGTATATCCTGTAATAATAGGACCGAAATTATTTTCATTCCACAATTGACGAAATACACGAAAATTGTAATTATTGATCGGATTGCCCTTGTACACTAAATCTTGAAAAAAGCTCTGATTCGCTCGCTGGCGGAACCAGAATTCTATTGTAAAAGAGTCAGGCAGGTCAAACATGCCGGCGTATGGGATTTTGACCGCGTCGCCCTGTGCGGGTATATACGCATAGCCGCCAAGTTTGCCGCCTGATGAGCGAAATGCGGCATTTGATTGTAAAATAGCGGAAGGGCTCCCTACTACCTCGTTTGCGCCATTTCCATCAAACTTCCAATACCCAATAAGGCCATCGTCGGCATTGGAAAAAAACGGAAATAGCCAAACGGCAAGAATAAGGATGGGTAATATAAAAAACAGCCTTACTTTACGCATATTGTTAAATGATGAATAATTCAGAATACAGAAACCTCTATAGTATACCATTGAATTTAATAATCTCATATGAATGACGCAAGATATGTATGTGATATCCATACCATAGATAAAAATGATATTTCTATGGCTGGCGGCAAAGGCGCTTCGCTTGGGGAAATGACAAGGGCTGGTATTTCTGTACCGCCCGGATTTGTTATTCTTGCAAATGCTTTTGAAAAATTTTTGGAAGAAACGGATTTGAATGTTGAAATTGATTCTATCCTTCATTCTGTTAATCACAAAGAAATTCACACAATTAAAAATGCATCGGAGAAAATCAAGGCTTTAATACTCGGCGCAGAAATGCCAATGGATATAGCTTATGAAATCCGAAAATTTTTCAAAAAACTTGGCTCAAAATATGCGGCTGTCCGATCATCGGCTACTGCCGAAGATTCGGCAAGCGCGGCGTGGGCGGGTCAGCTTGAAAGTTATCTCAACACCACGGAAAAAACTTTGCTTGAAAATGTAAAAAAATGTTGGGCTTCTCTTTTTACTCCGCGCGCTATTTTTTATCGCTTTGAAAAAAAATTGCATAAACAAAAAATATCTGTCGCAGTTGTGGTGCAGAAAATGGTTGAGAGCGAAAAGTCAGGTATTGCTTTTTCTGTTCATCCTGTTACAGAAGATAGAAATCAGCTAATCATTGAAGCGGGATTAGGGCTTGGAGAAGCAATCGTTTCCGGGCAAATAACGCCAGATAGTTACGTGGTAGAAAAACAGCCGCGCAAAATTATTGATACAAATGTTGAGAAGCAGGCGCAAGCATTGTTTCGGTCAGCTTCCGGAGGCAACGAATGGCGCGAGGTTCCGAAAGAACAAGGAGAAAAACAGGTTTTGTCGGACGGAGAAATTTTGGAGCTTTCTGAAATAATTTTACGAATTGAGAGTCATTACGGCTTTCCTTGCGATATTGAGTGGGCTTTTAAGCAAGGAAAATTTTATATCCTCCAAAGCAGGCCTATCACTTCTCTCTCAAGTACTGCCGAGAAAAAAGTAAAATGGAAGAAGCTGGCTGAAAGAGAGGCAGACTTTTGGAAAAACTACATAATGATTTCATCGTTAGGCAACATCAAAAAAGTATTTGGATGTGATATTAATGAGTGGTTAACTACGCGCACGGGCATGACTTTTACGCACTGGGCGAGTCCTGAAGCGATATGGAACTGTAGTTTACAAATTGAGAAAAAACTAAAAAAGCGAGGATTTATAGAAAAAATAAAAAAAGTATTTGAAACATCCAGAAAAAAATTGCTGGCGCTAAATAAATATCTAGAGAAAGCTAACTATGGTAAATTTTCCAATCGTCAACTATTTGAGCTTTTTAAAAAATTTTGCAAAGCATACGGCAACTTATATGCCGCATTTCAATTATCGGTTCATATAGATAGTATTGAACATAAGGCGAGGAACTGGCTTTTAAATAAACTCAAAGAAACAGGGAGTGAAAAAATGTTTGATGATTGTTTTGTAAAACTTGCATTTTGGCCGAATCCTAGTCTTATTCAGCAGGAAAAATTGGCATTGAGCGTTATTGCTTTAAAAGTTAAAGAAAATAAAATTAAGAGAAACAATTTGGATAAAGCGCTTTCCAGACATACAGAGAAATTTGCAGGTTTGCCGGTTATTAACGATATGGTTAAGCCGTGGACTCAAGAATACTTTATTGAACAACTTAACGAATTATTGTCCCAAAAAAAAGATCAAATCTTTGGCGAAGTAAAAAAGCTTCGTTCTTATAGCAAACAAACCGTGAAAGAACAAGCGGAATTGTTCAAAAAATTATCAGCACAGCAATTATTCCAAGATTTTTTCAAATTAATCGGTTTAATGACCTGGGTTAGATTGACAGGAAGAAATACATTTGCGATGTCGCATTATTCCTCAAGACATCTGTTTGGCGAAATTGGGCAGAGGCGCGGCCTAGCAACCGAAGATGTGAAATGGCTAACTTCTGACGAGATTGGAAAATTAATTCTTACCGGCCAACTGCCTGCTGAAAATAAGCTAAAATCCAGAAAAATTGCGTCAGTTCTATTATTCCATAATGGGAAGTACAAGGTGGCAGAGGGAGAAAAAGCGGATCAACTTATCAAAAGTGAAATTGGTGAAAATGTATCTTTTGCTGTAAAGGGTTCAATTAAAGGCGCCGTTGCGTACCCGGGGTTTGCAAGAGGTAAAGTCAAACTGATTTTTTCGCACGGCGATATTCCAAAAATGAAAAAAGGAGATATTCTGGTTTCTCGCATGACAACAGTAGAAATTACGCCTGCTATCCGGCTCGCCGCAGGGATTATCACAGATGAGGGCGGTATTACATGCCATGCGGCTATAATTTCCCGCGAGTTAAAAATTCCTTGTGTCGTAGGCACAAAACACGCCACCAAAATATTTAACAATAATGATTTTGTTGAAATGGATGCCAACAAAGGACTGGTAAATTTAATAAAAAAATATGTCTGAAAAACAATTTGGGCACGAACAATTTGAACCTGGCGAGCGAGTGGGCGAACAAAAGATTGAGGTGTTCAGTGGGATAGAAAGAACGCGTCGGGCAATAGAAAAAATTATTGAGGTTGGCAAAGATTGCCAACATTTTATTGGCTATCCTAATACAAGGTGGGAAGAAAATAGCGCTGAACGGGACCGAAGCGATATTGTTCCCAAAAAAATCGCGGCGGGAATAAAATTAACAGCCGTTTATTATCCTGCGGAAACTATCAAAAAGATATGGCAGCCGGCTTAGCGGTATGAAACCGCGCGATGTAAGCATGTTGCCAAAAAATTATCAATTGCCTTTAAGGTTCTATGTTTATGGAGATACTGTTTTGTTTATAGAGGAAAGTGGGGGTGATTTTCGTTCTTTAGAGGTTGCTGATCCGCGAATAGCCAAAAAAATGAAAGGTATTTTTGAACGGTTTTTTAGAAAAACAGAGGTTTCAAAAAAAGGGGGTGTTGGCCGCGAGGTAGATTTGTACCTTATTCGGCACGGTGAGACAGTATCTCAAGAGAAAAGCTCCAGATTGTCTCCAAAAGGAAGATTGCAGGCCGAAGTAGAGGCCTTATGTCTCCTCTTGGATATATGGAGCCAAGGCGGAGGACTGCTTAAATTTTATAATAGTCCGACTCCTCGCGCGCAAGAA
Source organism: uncultured Gammaproteobacteria bacterium (assembly GCA_964556905.1). Taxonomy (GTDB): domain Bacteria; phylum Patescibacteriota; class Patescibacteriia; order JACQRZ01; family JACQRZ01; genus JACQSA01. Next base: position 661 of record CAZKXN010000009.1, on the reverse strand, counting down.
ACGTCCGATATTATGCTGGCGAAGGCACAAAAAATTATAGGGAGTTCTGAACATAGCCCGATAAAACTTTACAATCCTCAAGTTGCCGCATCCTTAGAAGCGGCTGGAATTATCGGGCCTTTGATGAAAATGGGGATTTCTTATGAAAAAATTATTGAATATTGGCTGACTAATCCGGAAGCGGTTGAAGGCAAAGCGCCGCGAGTTATTTATGAACGTCTTCAAAAATTTTTGCGCCGAGGGCAAAAATTGGCAGATCGATTGCCTGGTGGAAAAAAAATTCATTATGTTGGAGTAACGCATGAAGCTCCACAAGCTGCTTTGCTGAATCAAATAAACGGAAAAACATTAAACGAACTTGGTGGTAAAATTCAGAATTGCGAGTCAATAAAAATTGAATTCAGAGGCGATTCTGATGAAAATCCTTCTATTTCATTTCGTGACCGCACAATGAGAATTGGCAAGCCCGACGATTCCGGTGATGAACGTGAATAATTAAAAGCCAAAGCCGCCAAAAAGTCAGATATTGGTATGTCTTTACAGTTTGATTCGAACTCATTTTTTCTCTTGCTCAATCAAAATGAGGCCAGTCGCGCCGCCTGCCTGAATACTTGGAAGACAGGACACCACAGAAAAATACTCTTTGCTCTTTTCATTTTGC
>CAZKXN010000008.1:12846-19335 GCA_964556905.1 uncultured Gammaproteobacteria bacterium | reverse complement strand
TCCGTCAAGTGTTAATGGTCTGTGGATAACTTTTTGCATATCTTTGACATATTCACTATACTATCAATATGCACACACTGCAAGAAAAATTACTCAAAGTAATTGACGATAAGAATATCGGCGGACTTACATTGCGCCAGATCGGTGGTTTGATAGGAGAAAAGCTACCCCAAAAAGTGAAACACCACCTCTCCCAATTGGAGCGAAAAGGTTTTATTTTGATTGATAGAAAAAATAAAAATATCCGTAGGATTAGCAACAATGCAAAGACCGGAGGTATTTTTATTTCAATCCCAATCGTGGGTGCCGCGAATTGCGGCCCGGCAACTATTTACGCCGATCAAAATATTGAAGGATATTTAAAAATATCCAAACAACTTGCACCAAACAAAAAAAGTGTTTTTGCTTTAAGGGCGGAGGGAAACTCTCTTAACAAAGCAAATGTTGGGGGCAAAAATGTGGAAAGTGGAGATTTTATTATTGTGGATAGCGAAAACACATCACCGCGCGATGGTGATTATGTTGTATCTGTTATTGACAGTATGGCTAATATCAAAAAGTACCGTCTTGATAAAGAAAATCATCGTATCGCATTGCTCTCTGAATCAACACAGGAATACTCGCCAATTTTTATTCACGAAAGCGACGATTTTAGAACTAGTGGCAAGGTTGTTGGTGTGGTAAAAAAGTTTTAGTATATTAAAATTAGCGCAAAGCTTATGCAAAAGAATTTAGAAAGAATTTTAAATAACTACGATCCCTCGATCATTGAAACCGCACTAGTGCAGCTGTTTGTTGAATCAAACAATATTTCAGTTCAAAAAAATCTACTTATCAAACAATTTTTAGACGACGGGTGCGATGGTGTTTTGAGCGCCAAAAAGTTGCTAACCGGTAAAGTCGAGACAAAAAATATAACTGACTTTGTTAATCTCTTTGAACTATTAGTACCGCAAAGTGATAAAAAAATTAACGGGGCTTTCTTTACTCCCCAAAATATAACCGACTTCATTGTCTCCAAAACTATTACTTCCGCCTCTCAAAAGGTTTGCGATCCCAGTTGTGGGTGTGGTGCATTTCTTATCGCGGCAACCATTTTCATTTCAAAAAAATTTAAAAAAGATATAACTGATGTAATTGAGGAAAATATGTACGGTGTTGACATTGCAGATTATAGTATTCGTAGGACAAAAATTCTCCTCTCCCTACTTTCTCTCAAAGATGGCAACGACAAGAAAGATATCAAGTTTAATCTAAAAACAGCAGACAGCTTAATTGTTGATTGGAAAAAACTTTTTCCTAAAGCAAAAAAAGGATTTGATGTTGTGATTGGTAATCCACCATATGTTAAATTTCAAGATCTCGATAAGGGGTTAAGGGAAAAATTATATAAAGATTGGCTGACATTAAAAACTGGGAATTACAACCTGTACTTTGCTTTTTTTGAATTAGGCATTGCCATAATGAAAGCTGGCGGCATATTAGGGTATATTACGCCAAATAACTATTTCACTTCTTTGGCCGGCGCCCCACTAAGAAAATATTTAGAATCAAATAAATTCATAGAAAAAATCATAGATTTTAATCACCTTAAGCTTTTTGAAACCCAAACCTATACCTGTATAACTTTTCTAAAAAAGAATAAGAAAAAGTTTTTCTACTATGAAAGAGTTGATGATTATGAAATTCTACGTTCTCTAAATAAACTTCGGTGTTCTAAGATTTATTTTGCAGATCTAAATAATAAAAAATGGCGTCTTCTGCGAAATTCTGACCAGGAAAATATCAAAAAAATAGAAAGTGCTGGTAAAAGGCTTGGCGACATTGTTGATATTCGTGTTGGGATAGCAACATGCAAAGACTCCATTTATTTTGTTGATGGTTCTACTTTTGATAATGTCTACTATCACAAATCGTACCGGGGTAAAAACTATCAAATCGAAAGACAAATTACTCAACCAATTGCAAAAATTTCTGATTTTAAAATCCAAGACGACTTAGAAAAAAATAATCGACGGATTATTTTTCCTTATCGAAGAAATAATGGAAGGGTTGAAATAATCAAAGCAAATGACCTTAAAAGTTTTTACCCCCAATGTTATGAGTACTTTTTGGCTGCAAAAGAAGAGTTAGCAACAAGAGATAAGGGTGGGATTGAATATCCAGAATGGTATGCGTATGCCAGAACCCAGGGGCTAAATTTTTTCGGGAAAAAACTACTGACCCCGACATTTAGTTCAGAACCGAGATTTCTATTAGAACAAGATGAAAACGCCCTTTTTTGTAATGGGTACGCGATTTACCCCGTTGAAAAGTCTAACCTATTTTCTAAAATAGAGCAGCAACTTAGCCTTGAAGCGCTTAGAAAAATTCTTAATTCGCGCTTGATGGATTACTATATTAAACGAACGAGCGTTTCTATTGAGGGGGGATATCCGTGTTATCAAAAAAACTTTATTGAGTTGCTGGGAATCCCAAATTTTACTCCAGACGAGCTGCGCTTCTTAAACCAAGAAAACGATGGTAATAAGGTTGACAGTTTCTTAGTGGAAAAATACGGAGTAAATATTTGAGCTAGACAATAATCCCACGACCAAATCTTTCGGTATAAATAGCGAGTAGATCTTCGGCAAAATTTTCAATAATCAAATTATCCAAACTAACGTTCGTATCTTCGGGAATAAGCCCGTCTTTTTTTAGTGACTCAATTGAGTTATAAAGTTTTGGTCTTTTCTGTCTAAAATCGGCAATCAAAAGGCAAACTCTTTCATACTTATATTCATCTTTGTTGGCGGCACGTCTATTATTGATAGCTTGGAACATTCTTATATAATCCTCAACTTTTGAAGCTGATTTGAAAATCACTCTATTTCTTAACATTTCTTTATCGTCGTATTCATGTGTCGGGATTAGGTAAACTTCCCCAAGACATTGTTTTGGATGACTTAAATGTAAATTTAACGCCTCTGCAAACGTTCTTTCATAAAATGTATCAATATTTTTACTTAAACTGCTTAGTTGACTACGAATATTAACACTAAGAATTTTCTCAACCTCTGGCGAAGCTGTGTCAGTTAGCGAAACTAATCTCTCTATTGGAATAATCGCTATGTCTTGATTTTTTGATTTTAGAAAACCCTTGATCTTTATTTCCGGACTGGAATTTCCAATTGGAGGATAAATCATTCGTCTCGGAACTCTACATCTCCTAAACTCCCTTTTTATGACCTCATGAATGAGGTTGATAATTCTTTGTGAGCGAATTAGAGCTTCTTTCGCCTTATTGCCATTTGCATATCTATTACCATTAAATCGTGCTGTGATTATAGCATTATCAAAATCAGTCTTTATTCTTGTTAGTATTTGTTGGATATTTATAATCTATATATCTCGGAATATATCTGATAATTTTATTTTCAGGGCGCTGGCAATTTTCCGAAAGTCAGCTTTTGGTGGGCCGCCTGGGATTCGAACCCAGAGTCTCGACGCTTAAGAGGCGTGTGCTTTACCATTAAGCTAGCGGCCCGTATTTTTAGGTTGCATGCGGTAATTTTTCCATCCGGTCTTCTTCGTCTGTCAGCCCTTTGTAATACTCAATACTAAAAACCTTCTGAATTTTCTGGAGAGATAATTTTTTTCTTCAGATTTATTTTTCTTTCTAATAATTCCAATCGTCTCTTCTTCTACCGCATTTACCCGCTCTTGCGAACATTAAAGCATCGTGTTGGGGGTCACTTGCTTTGCTTCTTTTTTCTGCTCTGGTTTTATCTCTATTTCTTCGGGGGATGGCCCGTTTTTAAATTCACTTACTCATTGCGCCCGAAGGGAATCGAACCCCTATCTTCAGGTTCGAAGCCTGACATTTTATCCATTAAACTACGGGCGCGTATTAGACCATTTTTTCCAAGAACTCGGGATGCAACATGTGTACGCGAGCTGTTTCCTTTGTGATTATCTTTTCTTTATACAATGAAACGATGTGCTGATCCATTGTCATCATGCCTGTTGTGTTGCCTGTCTGAAGTATTGTAGGAATCTGCTCCACTTTATTTTCGCGGATCAAATTCGCTACTGCGGCATTGTTAATGAGTATTTCTCGAGTGGCAACTCTGCCCTTGCCTTGCGCGCGCGGAATAAGGCGCTGGGATATAATCCCCCGCAATGTCATGGCAAGCTGAAGGCGGATCTGGGTTTGCTGTTCGGGCGGAAAAGAATCAATAATGCGATGGATGGTCTGTGAGGCATCAAACGTATGGAGGGTAGAAAACACCAAATGACCGGTTTCCGCAAGGGTAATTGTCATTGAGATTGTTTCAGGATCACGCATCTCGCCCACCACAATAACATCAGGATCATGCCGCACAACGTACTTTAAACTCTCTTTTACTGAATTAATGTCAGATCCAAGTTCTCGTTGGCGCACAATGGATTTTTTTGGAGGTATCATAAACTCAATAGGATCTTCAAATGTAATGATATTTAACGCCCGCTCATTGTTAATGTGATCAATCATCGCCGCAAGTGTCGTTGATTTCCCCTGTCCGGTCTGACCCGTTACCAAAATCAATCCTTGCTCAAGCTGTGTAAAGGCGGCTGCCGCAGGCGGAAGCTCCACATCATGCATTGTTGGAATTACAACCGGAACAAGCCGCGCCGCAAGCGCAAGATGCCCTCGCTCCCAAAAAAGATTCACGCGAAAACGATGTCCAGTCTTCATGTGCTGCACAAATCCGAGCTCCCGAGTATTTTTCAAAAAATCTTGCTGCGATTCAGACAATTCCGCAAGCATAATCTTTTCAAAATTTTCAGGATCCACAACATCAAAATCTTCAGTCTCTATCAACACCCCATCAATGCGCAGAATGGGGCGCCGAAGCGCCATAATATGAATGTCAGACGCTTCCTTGTCTATGGCAAACTGTAAAATATTTTGAAGTGAAAAATCTTTCTTTAACGGCATATCTTTTTTTACTAATATCTTCGCCTTAACTCCACTCCAGTATAATAGTATTTTACTATTTCATCAAATGTCCTGCCGTCCAAGGCAAGTGATATTGCCCCGCGCGCAGGCATGCCCACTCCATGTCCGAGCAATGGCAATCCTTTGCCTGGAGCGTCTTCTTTGCTGACAAGCCATGGTTTGGCAAGACCGCCCCACACTTCTTCCCAAGAACGTGTTCGCCCGTCGCTTTGGGAATAATAAGGCGTTATTGCAATAACGCCTTGATAGTAAACAATAATCCCCCGTGTTTCATTGACAGCGCGCGTTACGTTTGGAAGGCGCATTTCCGCTCCATACCCACGATAGACTTGATCGTAATCAGTGGATCGGATAGTGAAATACTCTCCAGGATATTTTATATTATGCTCAATGTGATACTTCGCATACGTACGCGCGGCAATAATCAAAGCTTTTTGAAATTCATACGGAGAATTATTTGAAGTTTCCGCAAGTCCTCTAAGATAATACTCTAAAGGAAGCTCGTTGATTACCCACAGTTTTTCTGATTTTTCAGAATACCGCACCTCCAACGCTCCCCGCACCTTATTATCATTAACTGATGAACTCCACGCCGGCCTATTGGAATATGACAGAATTTCAAATACTGTATCCGGGTCAAGAACGGACCTCTGCGGCTGAAGAACACCAGTAAAGCGGGGGTAGTTTTGTAATGTCAGTGTCCCTGCAGATGTCCCAAGAAGATATTTCTTTGATACAAAATCAAATGTTACCACGCTTACGGCTCCTTGTTGTTCTGTCCCTACAACAGCTGAATTTCCATCACGGATCTCATAAGGAGATGAGGATGTCACACGAACAGGGTCGGTGGTTGAAAAATATCCAATTCGGATTGTCGGTTCTTGCTCCGCGCTGTCTTCAACAATCAAGGGCGCTGTTGACGGTGAAGGAGCTGGGGAGGAGGTAAGCACGGTATCGGACGCACCAAAAGGCGGAGAAAATGGAACATGGGAGTCGGGCGGAGTTGCTGGTTGAGGGCTTACCGCGGGTTGGTTGCTAAAAGCAGGGCCGGCCACTTCAATTGGCAATAAAAATTCAGAACCAAGAATGGGATCTTCTCCGTAAGAAAGATAAAAGTCGGCAGTGTAAGGTCCTGCCATCTGCGGCGCGCGAATGAGGAAGCGAAAATATGCTACATTCCCTGAAAACGTATCAATTGAAAGCGCTGCCGGCGTGGAAGGGCTGTACCAGCTTGAATCAGCAAATGGATTTACGTCTTTTGTTTTTACCCTTAATGTCACTTTTGGCATATCATCAACGCGCCAAGCGCGTTTTCCTATATTTTTATATCCGACTTCAAAAACTGTTGTACTGCCGGATTCAAGGCGAAGCATTGAATGGCTTTGAATCAATTTTTGCGCTTCTAAAAATTGCTGTGAGGATGGCACTGATGCAAGAGTGGCTTGCGACGGATTTTTCTCTTCAATTGTTTGCTTTGCCGCGCCAGTGTTTCCGACTTCTATTGGCAA
>CAZKXN010000008.1:1735-12836 GCA_964556905.1 uncultured Gammaproteobacteria bacterium | reverse complement strand
CTCTGACGAGGGTAGTTTTTTAGCCCCCTGATAGAGTGAAAATTTTTCATTGTAAAAACCGCTCTTTTTAGGTGCCTCAAGAATAAAACGAAAAAATACCACTTCTCCGGGTTGCGCGTCACTATCAAGTGTTAGTATAATGTTTCCACTCTTCCATGATGGTTCGTAAAAATAACTCTGGTTCCGCGCGCCGGAACGAAGAGTAATTTCTTTTGAAGGAGAACCGCCTACTTTCCATGGAATTGTGCCATTGTTTTTATATCCGATCTCAAAAGTTTTTTTTTCAAGTGGCCTAGTGAAAAGCGAGCGAGAACTTGTAATCAATTTCACTCCGTTAATAATTTTTTTTTCCTGCTTGGTTTTGCTTTGAGGAGCAGCTTCTGCTATAGTGCCCCATAAGAGGCCTGTGTGCCGCGCTTGCTGATTTTGATGTGTATAAAAAAGCCGTAGGTCGCCTAAAAAACGCACGGTAAGGGAAAAAACAGCGACAATGCCGATGCATAGAAGAATTGCCCCTGAAATGCTTTCTTGTTTTTGATAAATCAACCGTTGCATGGGTGTTACGGTTATTCCCGCTTACTTATTATATGAAACTCTCCTAAATTTAATTATACCATAAAATTCTGTTATGGTCAACGCAATTGAACACAAATTGTGTTCAAGCAATATATGTCCTTAAGCCGCGCCATTATACTTAACACTGGCATTCAAATATTCGCACGCGTGGTAAGCACCCTGCTTGCGGCCATTACGCTCGGCCTTTTAACTCGCTATCTAGGTCAAGAAGGTTATGGCGCCTTCACTATTGCCACCACGTTCCCGCAATTATTCGGCGTGTTTGCAGACTTTGGGCTGTCCCTTATAGGAATACAGATGATTTCTGAAGCAAACGGCAACCACGCTCGCAATTACCACGCAATTTTCACTCTCCGATGCATTAGTATACTTTTTTTTAGCGGCCTTGCTCCGTTAGTATCGCTTTTTTTTCCGTATCCTCTTGAAATTAAAATAGGAATAGCGATCGTAGCTGTTAGTATTTTCATTTCATCATTGATTCAGATTTTTACGATTCAATTCCAAGTAAACCTTGCAATGACAAAACCTATGATAGCGGAAATAGGGAGCAAGATGTTTCTTATTGCCGGAATTGGAATTGCAGTGTTTCTTCAAACGGATCTCTTATTTATTCTCTGGCTTGTGGTGATCAATAATGTGATTCAACTCCTCATGCTCATATTATGGAGTCTGCGCTTTTGTCCTGCGCGATTTATCTGGGACCCGTCCTTATTTAAAGAAATTTTTCGCCGCTCATGGCCTGTCGGACTCTCTATTATTTTTAACCTTATCTATCTTAAAATTGATACGATTATTCTTTCTCTCTATTACCCGAAGGAAACGGTCGGTATTTACGGCGGCGCGTATAAAGTTTTTGAGGTTCTGCTTACGTATCCGTCCATGTTTATGGGGATCGTTCTTGCTAGTTTTACGCGCTCATGGTCTATGGGGAATCACGCTTCATTTCAGCGGTACTTTCAGAAAAGTTTTGACTTCATATTCCTTTCCGCTCTGCCGATTATGATCTTGACTCCTTTTTTCGCGCGGCCTTTGCTTAAAATTCTCCTTGGAGATGAGTTTGAAATCTCTGGTGATGTGCTTGGGGTTCTTACTATTGCCGCTGGCTTTGTATTTTTCGGCTCTTTTTTCGGCCACTTAATAAACGTAGTCCACAAACAGAAAACCATGCTCATTGGATACGCCGCAGGAGCTGTTCTGGGGCTGTCCGGCTACCTTGTAACAATTCCGCTCTTTTCCTACTGGGGCGCGGCGTGGGTAACAGTTGCGGTAGAACTTTTTATTCTTTTAGCGGCAGGATTCGTATTCCTTCGCGCTACGGGTGTGTCTATTCATTTTGAGGCAAGTAAACGGATACTCCTTGCGACTCTAATAGCCGCGTTTTTTCTCGGGCTTTTTTCTTCCGCGCCTCTGGTCATTAGAATTTTTGGATCGGGTTTTGTGTATTGCGGAGCACTTGTTTTATTCCGAGTGATACCAAAAAATCTAGTCATGGAATTATTAAAATCACCCAAATAAACCATCCTCTACCTAATAATTACTCTCTTGTGCTCTTGCGTTTTTATTGCCGTTTTGCTAGGATACTGCGATATATGTAACAAAGACAAAAGCCAATGCGTTTGGCTTTCTTATGAACCATTACGAAATTTTAGCTATCATTACAGGCGCTTTGGCTGATACAGAAGTGCCTTCAGCTATCACAAAAATTGAGGAGGCGCTTAAAAAATACGAGTGCTCTATTCACTACACTCAAAATCTTGAAAGGCGCAGACTTGCATATCCTATAAAGCGCCAACAGTACGGGTCATACGCGCTTATTGAGTTTGACTGCGCTCCTGATATGATCAAAAAAATAGAGCATGAACTAGGCCTCACTTCTGAACTTTTGCGCCATACAATAGTAAGGCGCCTTAGCGTAGGAAAACCACGTCCTATTTTCAAAGATGCTGATGGGCCGCTAATGTCGGAAAGACGGCCTGTGCGCAGAGAAATAAAAACAAAAACACTTGATGAAGCTCTTCAAACAGTTGAACGAGAAACGCAAAGCGTAAAAGAATCTTCTTTGCCAAATCAACAACCCCCGCAGCTTCTGCGGGAAGAAACGGCAGAAACACAAAAACAACCTCACACTGCCGCTCAACCGGACGCTAAGGTGGCACTCTCTGATGAGGATCTTGAAAAACAACTCAATGATAAGCTTGAAGAAATCCTTAAGGATGAAATTTATTAATAATTATACCATTTCGTATGGATCTAAATAAAGTAATGCTCATCGGCAGGATTACAAAAACCCCTGAACTTCGTTCTACTCCCTCGGGACAAAATGTAACCACGTTTAACGTGGCGACAAATCGGCAGTACACAGATTCTTCCGGACAAAAACAGGAAAGGGCGGAATTTCACTCTGTTGTGGCATGGGGCAAGCTTGCGGAAATCTGCTGCCAATATCTTACCAAAGGGCGGCGTGTGTATATTGAAGGCCGCCTCCAGACTCGCGACTGGGTTGGACAAGATGGATTGAGACGATATTCCACAGAAATTATTTCTGAAAATATGATCATGCTTGATTCCCATGCCAACACCTCTGGCGACAGAGCGGCGCGTCCGGAAAACGGCACATCAGCATCATCAACGGCGTCGGATTTTATGGAAACTCCTCAACAGGAAAAAACGCAAGACCAGGAACAGACTATTGAAGAAATACCATTCTAAAACGTATATGGCATTCCGAACGGCAAGAAAAATTCAGCAGAAGAAAAAACGAGAGTGCTTTTTTTGCAAAAACGCAGGAGTTGAAATAGATTATAAAGATGTGGCTCTTTTGCGGCGATTTATCTCTTCGTATGGAAAAATAGCTCCGCGAAAACGCAGCGGCGTATGCGCAACTCATCAGAGAAAGCTGTCGCCGGCAATTAAGCGCGCCCGCATCATGGCACTTCTTCCTTTTGTCATCCAGTAAATTTTTTGCGTGCTGTAATGTTGTTGTATGTCTGTGCTCTCGTCTCTCAATTCAATTCGCGTTGGGATCAATATCCTTGTGCAAGGTGAACCGTACCAAGTTATTTCCGCGCATTTCGTTCGCATGCAACAGAGAAAACCTGTGATGCAGACAAAGTTGCGAAATCTAAAAAACGGCAAAGTGCTTGAAATCACTTTTAAGCCAGGTGACAATGTGGAGGAGGCAGATCTCCAAAAAAGAAAAAACAACTATCTTTACCGAGATGACAGAGCAATGTATTTCATGGATTCTGAAACCTATGACCAGGTGCAGATTACACCTGCGGCTCTTGGGGACCGCGTACAGCTCTTGCAGGAGGGAATGGTCGTAGATATTGTTTTTTTTAACGATGCCCCTATCAGCGTAATCTTCCCGCCAAAAATTGATCTTAAAGTCACCTCTGCGCCGCCTCCTGTACGCGGAGACTCCGCAAGTAATGTGACAAAAAGCGTAATCCTTGAAACAGGCATTATGCTAAATGTCCCCCTCTTTATTAAGGAAGGAGACATTGTGCGCATCAATACCGAAACTCTTGAATACGCCGAACGGGTAACGTAGGCGCAGATTAACTTACAGCGGCAACTTCTTCGTCTGATCTGGATTCTGCCGCAACGCCTGAAGGGGGCGTGTTTTGCGCTTCTATTGTCTGCGCCATGCGGCCCATCACTTCCGAACGAATTTGACTGCTAACATCCGCGTGCTCTTTGAGAAACTGCTTTGCCGCTTCCCGGCCAACTCCTAGTCTTGTTTCTCCGTAAGAATACGTATTTCCTGTTTTTGATACTACCTTGTATGCAACGGATGTATCCAGCACATCTCCGGAAAGGGAGATCCCTTCATTGTACATAATATCAAATTCAGTTGTCTGAAACGGGGGCGCTACTTTGTTTTTTACCACCTTCGCTTTTACCCTGTTCCCGATCACTTTATCGCCGAGTTTGATCTGGGCGGATTTTCGCACCTCCAGTCTAATTGAAGAATAAAATTTTAGCGCCGTCCCGCCTGTTGTTGTTTCCGGGTTTCCAAAATACACGCCGATTTTTTGCCTGGTCTGATTGATAAATATTACAATTGTTTTTGTTTTACCGACAATTGCTGTCAATTTCCGCAGAGCTTGCGACATCAGACGTGCTTGCAAGCCCATGTGGCTATCCCCCATATCCCCTTCTATTTCTGCTTTGGGAGTAAGCGCCGCCACAGAATCAATGACAATAACATCAACGGCATTGGATCTAACAAGGGTCTCAACAATTTCAAGCGCCTGTTCCCCGTTATCGGGTTGAGAGATAAGAAGGTCGTTTATACTAATGCCAAGCCGTTTCGCATATTCCGGGTCAAGAGCGTGTTCAGCGTCAACAAACGCCGCTACCCCTCCAATTTTTTGCACTTCCGCGATCACGTGCTGTGTAAGGGTTGTTTTTCCTGACGATTCTGGTCCGTATACTTCCACAACGCGGCCGCGGGGCATTCCTCCTACTCCAAGGATAATATCAAGACTCAATACGCCGGTGGAGATTGACTCAATATTCATACACTTCGCATCTCCGAGTTTCATAATAGAACCCTCGCCAAATCGATCGCGGATCTGATCTATTGCTTCGGCAATGGCGCGAACTCGTTCTTTATCGTTTAGCCGCGCGTCTATGTCATTTTTTATCATGGCAATAAAATAATTAATTAGTGCTGGATACTTCTTGAAAAATACGTTCGCTTATGGTGGGTTCAAATGGATGCCGGGAAAAAATCACTGTGCGATTTTCGTTTCTTGATCGGCCAAACCTTTTTGCCGCTGAAACGGCAATAATGTTTACCCCTTCTTGCAATCCCACGACCTCGCGAAATACGCCATCCTCGCTTTTTACCACATATTCGCCATTAATGGTAACCTGCGCTTTGCCTTCAGCTCGGCCTACAACCTCAATAGTGTCAATGGCGCTTAATGAATTATTTTGCGGGCTTACGATAAGCAATTTGGGGGGACGCATCATTTGATACCCCAAAAAGACAATGTAGGAAAAACAAGCTGTTGCGACGATCGCGCAAAGGATAGTACGCACGATATTGGGAGCGATCCAAAAATGCGATTTCCGCACCTTTAGCAAAAGTGCGGACACTGTTTCCTGGTCTGGAGTAGAATAGTAAAGCGGTTTTGATGCGCGATATCGCTCTTGGACTTCATCCCAAGAAAGCCCTACATACGTGCTGTATGTTCGCAATACGTTTTCCAGATATACTTCCTCGCGAAATGCTCCAAACTCATTGTTTTCAATGCGTTCAAGGTGCTTTTTTTGAATAATAAGAGTCCTTGACACTTCTTCCATGGTAAGACCGTGGGCAAACCTTGCAGAACGAATAGAATCGCCCAGCGTGCGCACCGCTCGCACAGGAGTCCGAATAAAACCTGTCGCGCCCTTTGACAGCGTCCCTTTATTATATTTTGAACATATCTCCATATTTTCTCTCGTCATTTTAACTTCAGTTGCAAAATTATTCAAGTCCAATGTACATCCATTCTGTGCAGTTGCTTATGGCAATGGCGCATCATCCTCTTGCGCACTAAAATTCTGGCTTGTTTCCATGGATAAAATCTCACGAGGTTTTGCACCGTCAGCAGGGCCAATGAATCCTTGTTCTTCCAATATATCAAGGATACGCGCCGCGCGAGCATATCCAACTTTCAGTCGCCTCTGAAGAAGCGATGCTGATGCTTTTCCTGCTTGTAAAATGACCTCCCTCGCATCTTCTAAAAGAGGGTCGTCTTCATCTCCGCCGCCGCTGGCAAACTTACCAGTATAATTGTCACTGCTAAAACTCGTAATTTCTTCGTCATAAGCTGTTTCGGCGCTTTCCTTGAGCGTTTCTACAATACGTTCAATTTCCGCATCTGAAACATACACTCCTTGCAAGCGCATGGGTTTGGAAAGTTCTGATGAAATAAAAAGCATATCTCCCTTTCCCACCAATCGATCCGCGCCAGAACTGTCCAGAATTGTGCGCGAATCCATTTGAGACGCAACGGCAAACGCGATGCGGGATGTAATGTTTGCTTTTATCAAACCTGTAATAACATCTACGGACGGCCGTTGAGTCGCAAGTACGAGATGAATGCCCACTGCTCGAGCCATTTGTGCAAGCCGAATAATAAGACTTTCCGCTTCTGCGCCGACAGTAACCATAATGTCAGCAAGCTCGTCTATGATTATTACAATATAAGGAATTTTTTGCGCTCCTGACGCATTATATGCTCCAATATCGCGTTTACCCGCTTTAGAAAGCAAATCAAAACGCCTATCCATTTCAACAATACTCCATTTCAGCGCGTGGATTGACTTTTTTATGTCTATAATCACAGGCGTGAGAAGGTGCGGAATGCCGTTATAACAAGGAAGTTCAACCCGTTTCGGATCAATCATAATAAACCGAATGTCTTCGGAAGTATTTTGAAAAAGAAGACTGACAATAAGACTATTGATGCACACGGTTTTGCCGGAGCCCGTGGATCCTGCTATTAAAAGATGGGGCATGCTTGCAAGATTTGCGATTTTCACCCTGCCGCTTACGTCCTTGCCTAAAATAATGGAAAGATTGCCGTGCCTTTTGCGAAATTCTTCGGATGAGAGAGCTTCTTTCATGGAAACGCGGGCGACCTTATAGTTTGGCACTTCAATGCCTACAAGGGATTTCCCGGGAATGGGCGCTTCAATGCGAACGGATTGAGCGGCAAGAGACAATGCAAGATCATTATGAAGCGCGACAATGGAAGAAACTTTAATGCCGTCTGCCGGCTTGAGCGTATATTGTGTTACTGTCGGACCTATGTGCACCTCTCCCATTTCCACAGGTATTCCGAAATTCTCCAGTGTTTTTTGGATCACGAGTTTATTGGCGCGAATGTCACCACTGGTTGGCTGTGAATTTACAGATTCTAAAAGATCCAAAGAAAGTTGAATTTTGGTTTTTACTTTTGGCGCGAGAATCTGGATTGATTCGTTATCGTCTTTTGATGAGCGGGCGTTTTTTTCTGCCGCGGCGCCGGAATGCTCTTGTTTTATTTCTACTGTTTTTTTAGAAAAATCCGGCGCAGTGGCGTATGGCGAGTTTTGGAATTCTTCTTCAAATCGCATTCTTTTCTCTCCAAACAGCTTTCCGGCCGCCATTTGAGTGCAACGCATCCACGCCCAGACGATTTTATTAAAAAGCGATTCCAATGACACGTTCAGGATAATAAGAAGAGAGCTTGTGCACAGAGCGGCTAACACTAGAAGCGCTCCCCAAAACCCCAGAGTCGTTGTAAGCGAATATGCAAAAACAAATCCGATCATTCCGCCGCCAGCGCCTGCACGCGCTATTGTATACGATTCTTCGGGTAAAAACCGCGCATGCCAAAACGCAGTAAAGGAAAACAAAAACAACAGAGCGCCAAACACTGATATCCATGAAAGCTGGTATTCGTTCCGAAAACGAAACAGCGCGCCGCCCCAAAGAATCAAAAGTATCGGAAATACGTATTTTGCCGTGCCAAAAAGAAGAGAAAGCCCTTGCGATATTGTATCTCCGGCACTACCCGCCCCTCCTCCGAGACTCAATAAAAAAAGAATGCCGCCTGTCACAAAAAAAATCGCCTGTATCCCCTGCCGCACATGTGGCGTAAGCGCATTCCAAAAACTTTTTACTGGATTCAACTGAATCTTTTTTCGCTGTCGCTGTTCAAATTCTTTCTTTTTGTTTTTTTTCATTAAAATGTGCTTCAAATAAAAGGTATTAAACCCTCCCTGGCAAGTAACCCGGCAGGTAAGCTATTGAGGCATTAAAAAGAATAAGTTTAATTTATTATAAGGCACTTCTTGCCATCTGCCAAATCCTTTCCGCCAGACTGTCTAAAAACTGCCAAAATCGCTTGATTTGTCATTCTCGCGAAAGCGGGGAGCATGGGAAGGACAATCCGGCAAATGACAAATCAGGTGTGGTCAAAGCCACGCCATGCTGGTTTTTTTAGTACCTGCGTATTATTTTGCTGCTTTATACCCCGTCCCCACAGGGATAAGGCGGCCGATGATAACGTTTTCTTTGAGTCCTTGAAGATAATCTATTTTTCCGGTGACTGCCGCGTTAATCAGCACGCGCGCGGTTTCTTGAAAAGATGCCGCGGAAAGCCAGCTTTGTGTAGAAAGTGAAGACTTGGTAATTCCCATCAGCAATTTTTCTCCCTTTGCTTCCTGTCCAGCCACGCCCTTAACTCTCAAATTTTCCTGTATAAATTCTGTCCGCTCAATGATTTCTCCCGGCAAAAGATTGGTGTCTCCTCCTTCGGTTATATATACTCTGGAAAACATTTGCCTCACAATCACTTCAATATGTTTGTCGTTGAGCTTTTGGCCTTGCGAAAAATAAATGCGCTGTATTTCGCGGATAATATACTTCTGTGTTTCTGATGTGCCGCGATATTTGTACAATAATTGAAGATCAAAATTTCCTTCTGTGAGTCGTGTTCCTGGACTAACGAGGTCGCCGTCTTTTACCACCACATAAAGATTTTGCGGAACAACATACTCTTCTATCTTGGGGACAGTGCACGAGACAGTAATAGCGTCCTTGCCTATTTTCACAATTCCTGCACGATCTGCGCGAATTTCGCTTGAACCTGCCGTCGCAAGCAAACTGCCTGCCTCTACGCTCTGCCCATCCTTAACCTCAATTACACGTTTGGCTCGCTTTTTCTTTTTTTCTTTTTCCTCTTCTCCGGCCTCTATGTCAGCTTCTTGCTTGCCCTTAAAACGATATGTGTCATCCTCTTGCGCCTCGTAGTGCACGGCAACTATTTTTTGACCTTCTATGCTTCTTAACAGCTCTTTGCCTGATTGATCAATAACAGATCGCTGTTTTTTTGAAATGAAAACCTTCCCTGCCACTTCAGTGATCAGGGCGCGAACCTTTGGTACGCGAGCTTCAAACAGCTCTTCCACGCGAGGGAGTCCTTGCGTTATGTCAACGCCTGCAACACCTCCGGTGTGAAACGTACGCATGGTAAGCTGGGTCCCTGGCTCTCCCAAACTCTGCGCCGCAATAATACCCACTGCCGTGCCTTCTTTTACTAAAGAATTATACGCAGGGTCAAATCCATAACACTTCTGGCATACGCCGCGCACTGACTTGCATGTAAGAAGTGAACGAATGAAAGCGCATTCTACTTGCTTTGAGCGCAATATGCTTACATGCTCTTTATTAATGAGTTCTCCGCGCCTGACCAGTACCTTCCCTTTCTTGTCAGTAATATTTTGTGCGCTCACGCGCCCAAACACACGTTCATAAAAATCAAGATCAATCTCCGCGCCTTCTTGCTTGGTGATCTCCAGCCCTTCTTTGTCAAGACAGTCAGATTCTGTGATCACAACATCCTGCGCAACATCCACAAGCCGCCTGGTAAGATAGCCGGCGTTTGATGTTCTCAAAGCAGTATCCACAAGGCCCTTTCTTGCGCCGTGCGTTGAAATGAAATATTCAAGAACGCCGAGACCTTCTTTAAAACTGCTTTTGACGGCAAGCTCAATAATCTCGCCTGAAGGATTCGCCAATAAGCCCTTCATGCCTATAATCTGGTTGAGTTGCGCCCATGTACCGCGCGCGCCAGACTCAATAATAGTCGCGACAGGAGATCCTTTTGGCAGGGCTTGCTTGGCAATTTTGGAAATTTTATCCCGCACTTCCGTCCATAGCGTAATAATCTTATTGCGCCGTTCCTGAAAGGTTAGAAGTCCCATCTCATATTGCCCCTGTACTTCGTCAATACGCCGCGTTACATCCTTTAACAATTCCGGCTTTTGAGAAAGGAGAGGAATGTCGTCCATACCAAAAGAAAGTCCGGAGCTTGTCAGATGATGCGCACAGATTTCTTTGATTTCGTCAAGTATCCGCGCAGTAACATCCATTCCGCATATTTCAAGGCACTGTGATACAATTTCACCCATTTTTTTCTTATCAATTGTTTCATTCCAGTATGGCAGACTGTCAGAAAACACATTGTTGAAAAGAATTCTTCCAACGGACGTTGTAAGGCGTGCGCGCGTATCTTCAAGTCCTGCGCGTTTTGCAATGCGCGAAGAAACCCGCACTGCAATGCTTTCGTTTAGGCGAATCGCTCCGACTGAATGCGCGAGGAGCGCTTCTTCTTCAGAAGAGAATTTTTTTATTTTCTCCGGCCCTTTCTCCTGCTCCCCTTGCGCAAATGCTGTCATATAATACGCGCCCCAAACAATATCCTGATTTGGCATTGCGATCGGATAGCCGGTTGCAGGTTTTAATAAATTGCGCGATGCAAGCATAAGAGATGCTGCTTCTTCCCGCGCTTCACTAGAGAGGGGAACGTGCACCGCCATCTGATCGCCGTCAAAGTCTGCATTAAACGCAGAACACACCAAGGGATGAAGCTGGATTGCTTTGCCTTCTATAAGCACTGGCTTGAATGCTTGAATGCCAAGGCGATGGAGCGTCGGGGCGCGATTAAGCAGTACGTACGAATCCTTCACAATTTCT
>CAZKXN010000008.1:0-1725 GCA_964556905.1 uncultured Gammaproteobacteria bacterium | reverse complement strand
TTCATTCCATCCTGATTCAATAAATCGCGTAGCGCTGCGCACATTAAATACATATTCTTGCTTGATTAAGCGGCTAATCACAAACGGTTTAAAAAGGTCAAGCGCCATGGTTTTTGGCAAACCGCACTCGTGTAATTTAAGATGCGGTCCGACCACAATGACGCTGCGACCGGAGTAATCAATTCTTTTTCCAAGCAAATTTTGCCGGAATCTTCCGCGCTTTCCCTTCAACATGTCAGCAAGCGATTTAAGCGTACGTTTTTTTCCTGTAGAAGCAAGCACTGTTTTGCCATGTCGGGCAGAGTTGTCAATAAGAGCATCCACGGCTTCTTGAAGCATGCGCTTTTCGTTTCTGCAAATAACTTCCGGAGCTTTTAATTCAATCAATTGTTTCAAACGGTTGTTTCTATTGATGACTCGACGATATAAGTCATTGAGATCTGACGTCGCAAATCGTCCTCCGTCAAGCGCAACCATCGGGCGAAGATCTGGAGGAATGATAGGGATTGCCTCAAGGATCATTGACTTTGGCTGGATACCGTTTGCAATAAAACTTTTTACAAGTTTTGCGCGCCTGATAAGGCGCTCGCGCTTTACGCCCGGGGCCACTTCAATTTCTTTGTCAAGAATTTTTTGGAGCGATTTAAGATCAATGCGCTCCAAAAGCTTGCGAATCGCTTCTGCGCCAATACCTGCCTCAAAAACATGGCCGTACTTCAAAGATAAATCCCGATATGCCTGCTCGCTTATAATTTTAAGATACTTTATGCCCTTCAGCTCTTCTTCCACAAGCTTCATTCGCTCATCAAGTTGCGCTAAGGCCGCGCCTTTTTCTTTTTCTAACTCTTGTTTTGCTTTTTCTCCTTGCGCGGATGAAATTCTGCGCGCAAAATCGTTTTCCAAATTTTTTCTTTTTGTTTTATACTCCTCTCTAAGCGCGTCAAACATTTCTTTTTTTCCGGTTTCAGACACATCAGTGATAATAAAATTTGCAAAATAAATAACCCTCTCAAGGTTCTGAACGGAAAGATCCAGAATAAGGCCGATTTTTGAAGGCACGCCGCGTAAAAACCAAATATGGGAAACGGGGGCGGATAGATCAATGTGCCCCATGCGCTCGCGGCGCACAATGGATCTGGTAACTTCCACTCCGCATTTGTCGCATACAATGCCTTTATATCGAATTTTTTTATATTTTCCACAGTAGCATTCCCAATCTTTGGTGGGGCCAAAAATCCGCTCGGAAAACAAACCTTCTTTTTCCGGACGCTGTGTGCGATAGTTAATTGTTTCAGGACGGGTCACCTCGCCGTATGACCAGCGATGAATATCGTCAGTTGATGCTACCTTCAGACTGATCGCATCAAAATCCTGCATTGTGACCGAATCCTTTGTTTCTTCACGATTCATAGCGGTTAGTCGTTTCTCGGTTTGATTTTTAAAAGCTCAACATCCAAGGCAAGGCCCTTCAGCTCTCTAATCAGCACATTAAATGCTTCTGGAACGTTGGATTTCACAATCTTTTCACCCTTAATTATGGCCTCGTATGCTTTTGACCTGCCAGTAATATCGTCAGATTTAATTGTAAGAATTTCCTGCAATGTGTGCGCCGCGCCGTATGCCTCCAGCGCCCACACCTCCATTTCTCCGAAACGCTGTCCGCCTGATTGCGCTTTTCCGCCAAGCGGCTGTTGAGTAATTAAAGAGTATGGTCCAATAGACCTG
>CAZKXN010000007.1:12484-19574 GCA_964556905.1 uncultured Gammaproteobacteria bacterium | reverse complement strand
GAGGAGAATCCCGATTTTGAGACCTGACCCGCATCGCGCCGTAGCTTTAGCGAAGGCGGACTAACTCCCCAGCGGCGACTCCGCGATGCGAACCGCCGCTTCTGTTTTGGTGCCTTTGAAACGGAGGCGAAAGGTGAAATGAAAATTCCCTCTTCCCCCAGCCCCTTCTTCCTTTTCATTTCACCTTTCGCCTAGTGCTCCCTCAATGTATAAGGCGGTTTATACATTGGGGATTATTGTTTCATCGCCTACTTAACCATTTTGGACATAACCTCTATGATTTGGTATCATTGTAATTGATGAAAGCTAAAGGATACTTTTTAACATATACAATATAATGGTATATCTTGTACGATGAGATGTCAAATAACAAAAATACTCAATCGAAAATCGGTAAAAACTTAAAGAAATTGCGGCAAGAGAAGGGCATATCGCAAGATCGCCTATCAAAGTTGGCAGATTTGTCGCTCAACACCGTGGTGACAGTAGAGTCGGGCGCGAACCCGAACCCAACCATTGAAACGCTAACAAGAATTGCTAGAGCATTAGACGTGGGTGTTGATGACCTGATTAAATAATCGTATGGCAAAAATCAAAGACATTCCAGTAATTGACCGGCCACGAGAAAGATTTCTTAAAAAAGGTCCTGAAGCACTTTCCAAAAGTGATCTTTTGGCCATTTTGCTTGGAAGTGGAATCAAGGGAACAAATGTTCAGCAATTGTCTCAACAAATCATCAAAAAATTCGGTAAGGACTTTTTAAATATCACAGTTGATGATTTGCAAGGAATCTCCGGAATCGGACAAGCAAAAGCGCTGCAAATTGTAGCAGCAATTTCTTTAGTAAAAAGATTTTATACAGACGGTCAAACAAGTGAGATAAAAATAAACAATTCTCAAGATGTCCTATCACTTACCTATGAACTGAGAGACAAAAAAAAAGAACATCTCGTTTGTCTCTATCTAAACGCAAGAAATGTTTTATTAAAAAAAGAGATTATCAGTATCGGGCTACTTGATAAAACATTATTGCATCCAAGGGAGATTTTTTATCCTGCAACGGAACTCAACGCCGCAAGTGTGATTCTTATCCATAATCATCCCTCTGGCGATTCAACGCCGAGCGAAAAAGATGTTCAAATTGTTGAAAAAATAGCACAGGCGGGAGAGATTATGGGAATTTCCGTCATTGATTTTGTCATTATTTCAGAAAAGGGAGATTATAGTTTTTACGAAAAGCTAAAAAAACAAAACAGGGGCTTCGACTATGTTGCAGACGGAGTACAGGGAACACTTTTCGATTTATTGGAAATTGAAAAACCAACATACGGAATAAGTGCAGAAAAAATTCAAGAAACATATTTCCATATTCCCCAGGTGAAGGAAAATCATTTTCAGTTACACAATCGCCGATACATTGGAAATAAATATAAATTGATAGAGTGGATTTTTTCAATTTTGGATAAGGAATGTGCGGGAAAATCATTCGCGGATATTTTTGCGGGTACCGGTGTTGTGGCTGCGGTTGCGAGCAAGCACTTTGATGAAGTTATATTGAATGATTTTCTCTACTCAAACCACGCGATATATCAAGCATTCTTTGATACGGGTATTTGGGATCAAGACAAAATTATTAACATCATAAAAAACTACAATAACATCAATGGCGAGGATTTAGATGAGAATTATTTTTCAATAAATTTCGGCGGGAAATTCTTTTCAAGGAATTCTGCAAAAATAATCGGGTTTATTAGAGAAAATATTGAGGAAAACAGAAAGAATCTCACAGAACGAGAATATCACATGCTTATATCCTCACTTCTTTATTCAGTAGACAAGATCGCTAATACAGTCGGGCATTATGACGCATATTTCAAAAAGGAATTTGTTGAAGATAATTTCTTTATGCGTCCAATTGATCCGATTGAAGTAAAATCAGCTTCTATCTTTAGGGAAGACGCAAATTCTTTAGCAAAGAAAATCAAAACAGATATTGTTTATATTGATCCGCCGTATAATTCCAGACAATACAGCAGGTTTTATCATGTTCTTGAAACGCTTACAAAGTGGGACAAGCCAAAATTGCACGGCGTAGCATTAAAACCAGAGTCAGAGAATATGAGTGATTACTGTCGAGTAAGCGCAAAAGATAGATTTGCTGAGTTAGTAAACGATATAAACGCGAAATATTTAGTTGTGTCATATAACAATACATATGATTCAAAAAGCAACTCATCACAGAATAAAATTACACTTGAAGGGATAAAAAACATTTTAACTAAGCGAGGAAAAACAAAGATCTTTGAGAAAGATTATCGACATTTTAACGCTGGAAATACTGACTTTAACAACCATAAGGAATATTTGTTTGTAACCTATGTCAACCATTAATGAAAAAATAAAAAGATCACCTCTCTTTTATGTGGGCGATAAATATCGTCTAATGAAACAATTGCTGGATTTGTTTCCGAAAGAGATAAATAATTTCTTTGAACCTTTTGCTGGAGGCGGTACAGTTTTTTTGAATGTGGAAGCGAAAAAATATTTTTTGAATGATATAGATAAACACCTTGTAAACATACACAAATTTTTAATATCAAACATCGAAAAACCAGAAAAGTTTTTTAGGAATGTCGAAAAAGTCATTCATAAATATAAACTATCTCATTCATACAAAAATGATATTGTTCCTGGCTCTCTCAAAAAAGAGTTCAAAAAAACCTACTACGCAAGATTTAATAAAGAGGGCTACGAAAAACTTAGGGTGCACGTCAATAAAAATAAGCAAAATGACCCCCTTATTCTGTATATCCTCTTGATCTATGGATTCAACAGAATGTTGAGATTCAATGGTGGCGGAAAATTCAACTTACCTGTTGGGAATGTTGATTTTAATAAAAATGTTGCAAACGCACTAAATGATTATTTTGAATTTGTACAAGATAAAAAAATTAAATTTACCACTCAAGATTTCAGAAATTTTTTTAAAAAAAGTGTTTATGAAAAAGGTGACTTTGTTTATCTCGATCCACCATATTTGATAACCGCAAGCGAGTACAATAAATTGTGGGGCGAAAATGCGGAGGTTAGCATGTTGAATTTTATTGATGAACTAGACAAAAAAGGTGTTAAGTTTGCCCTATCAAATGTCACACACTACAACGGAAGCAAGAACGATTTATTGATTAAATGGATGAAAAAATATAAAGTCCACGATATTAAAAGTAATTATATTAGTTATCACAACAACACGAAAAAGAAAATCAAGGAAGTTCTGGTCACTAATTATTAGCATATGGCACACGATCCAAAATACAAACCACTTTTGTTCACTACGACTATGCGTAACCCGAGGAGACTCAAGGGTATTTTGAACATCTTAATGCCATATGACGGAAAGGTTCTTACAGACGAGTTAGCAACTGAAATAATGGGTGAGCTAATACGATATGGCCTATATCGTCCAACACGTGCGGTAACAGAAGAAGTTACGCGAAAGTGGGGTGCAAAACGAATAACTGACTCGTCTCAGATTGGCATTGAATTACTATCCGATGCAGAAGTATTACATCTGCTTAGAAAAAATCCTCAAGACCACAAAGAAGCTGGCTTCGCCCATGGTTGGCCTTCTCGTTTTGCTACTCTATTTGATTTTGCAAAAGAGCTGGGATTTGTATATTACAACATTGGACAATCTATAAGGTTTTCAGGGGTCGGTAAACTCTTGGCAGAGTCTATAGATATAGAGATTGAAGAAAACTTAATAGGGCTTGCCGATACACATCCTGAATTTGAACAAATGGCGTTCCTTAACGCGCTAGCAAAATATCAAAGGCAAAATCCCTTTGTCCGTGTTCTAAATGATAATGTTCCGTTGGTGCTCTTATTAGAGGTTATTCAGAAACTCAAAGGTGACCCTGAGTTGAGTGATGCTGGCATATCAAAACTTGAGATACCTTTTGTAAGTTTCTGGAAAAATAATGATGCTGATGCTTTGTATCGTTTCATTAGAGATTTTAGATCTCAATATGGCCTTAGCCCAAGTTTAGAAGTTGTTATAGATGCATGTGTAGATGGAATCATGAACGGTGATTTTAAGAAATTCAATCCCAATTCACTGACTAGTGATTACGTTGATGACTTTATCAGAAAGATGCGACTTACCAGTCTCATTTCGCTTCGTGGCGCGGGTCGTTTTATTGATATAAACCAAAAAGAAATTGAAAAAGTCGAATATATTATTTCACACTATGCAATTTATCGAAAATACACCGATGAACTAGAATATTTTAACTATGTTTCAACAATAGATGAAAGCCTGATCTCAACCGCTTCTGCAGTCACGACAACAGAAGAGCAGAATACCTATCTTGAACACTGGGTAGAAACATACCCATGGGATGTAATTCGTAAAGAAATGATTATTTTATCCAACAAGCAGTTGTCTAGTGACGACCTACTTCATTATCTTGCTGCTCCTGTGCGTCTAGAGTTTCTGACAGCAATTGCAATAAAATCAAAATTTCCAGATGTTAGAGTCATTCCAAATTATCCTGTGGATGATGAGGGTATACCGACATCTACTGCACCAGGAGCAAACAATACCGGTGATATTGAATGTTACGAGAACAGAAATGGTGTTTTGATCGAAGTAACAATGTCTGAAGGGCGAACTCAAACAATGATGGAGGTATGGCCTATTAGTAGGCACTTGGCAGAATTTGGGAAGAAAGCAAAAAATTCTATGTGTTACTTTATCGCTCCGAGCATATTCAGTGATTCGGCGAAGCAGATTGATTATGTAAAGAAAACCGACAATCTTTTTATTGCTCCAAAAACAATTGAGGAATTTTTGGAACATTTGGAAAATGATTCTGTCTTATACTCTACCAAATAACATGTTTCTTAAAAAAATTACAATTCAAAATTTTAGACTTTTCAAGAGTGAAAATGTTTTTGAATTCGGTGATTTAAATGTTCCAGACACTAATGAAGGTAGTGGGCTTACTTTGTTTGTTGGAGAGAATGGTTGTGGAAAAACGTCATTGTTGAATGCATTTGCCTTAGCTTTACTCTCCTATAAGGCAGATGGATTTTCATTGAATGATTTCTTTGATCCCAACGAAAAAACCAACATATAAGTTTTTTCTGACAAAGTTTTTGATTTCAAAGGTACAATGCCCAATCAGAAGACGCCATACAAAGGTAAGGGGTTCGTTTTTGAAGCAGGCATAAGAGCAAGGGAAAACAGAAGTTACCTATCTTCAATTATAGTGAATGATCAGCGATATATTAGAGCTGACGGAGAGACTAAACCAGAAGACGGTAAGCCAGACTTAAGAGTTGGCGTAAATAATCCATGGAGTGGATCAAGGTTTAACGAAAATGATATTTTGTTTTTGGACAAAAACCGTACTTATCAAATTCGATCAGGCACTTATAATCCAACAAGATTTGATCGTTTGATGGAAGATTTTGATTTTCAATATCTCAAACAAGAAAATAATCCTCTTGATTGCAATGAAAAACTAAAAGAAATTTCAAATAATATTGAGAATGAATTTTTAAAAAATGCAATAAATAAATTTCAAGAAATAAGTGGCGAAAATATTTCTTTAGCTCATATAAACAATTGGACGCCTCATAGTAAGGCATTTCTTGGTGTGAAAAAAGAAAATAAACAGTATGTTCCGCTGGATAATTTAGGTTCTGGTTATGAAATGATATTCTCACTGCTTTATTCTTTTTATCTTTCACAACAAAGCGGTAAACAATTGATAGTTTTTATTGATGAGCCAGAATTACATTTACACCCAAAAATTCAAGAAGATTTTGTAAAAATTCTTCTTGAATTTTCAAGGTTTACACAAATTATCTTAACCCAGTGGTGTCCGATTAAAAACCAATAAAATTTAGAAATTACTTTTAATTAAAACAAAAAATGAGGTAAAAACTTTTCTGACATTTGAATTGGGGGTACAGTGAGAGAACTCATAATTCTTCACCTTGCACCCTATGCATCTTGGCCGCTATGTCTTCTATCAACTCACTTGTTCTTTGTCACAGTATGCCTTTCAGAAATGCGTTGACCAGTATCAAGGAGATCGCTATGTAAAGTCACTCACCTGTTGGCACCAGTTCCTCTGCCTCTGCTTTGGCCAGCTCACCTATCGAGAAAGTTTGAGGAGTATTGTTCTCTGTCTGAATGCTCACCAGAACAAGCTGTATCATTTGGGACTGCATGCGCCGATCAGGCGATCAACCTTGGCTGATGCAAACGAACAGAGAGACTGGAGAATGTACGAGACCTTCGGCTATTACCTCATCAACAAAGTTCGTAAGCTCTACCACCACGATACCACATTCTTGAGTGAACTAGACGGAACCTTTTATGCGCTTGATGCGACTACCATTGACCTCTGCCTCTCGGTGTTTCAGTGGGCCCACTTTCGAGAGTACAAAGGGGCGGTACGAATGCACACCCTCCTTGATCTGAATGGCTCAATCCCTGCATTTATCCACATTACTGACGGGAAAACGCATGAAGTGAATATTCTTGATGAAATACCTCTTGAGCCCGGTGCATGGTATATTATGGACAGAGGATATATGGATTATCAACGATTGTATACCATCAACCGAGCTCACGCGTTCTTTATCATCAGAGCAAAGAAGAACACCCGGTGCGTGCGATTGTATTCCCGTCCCGTTGACAAGTCCACTGATGTCAGATGCGATCAGATTGTTCGCCTTACAGGCCACTATGCGGGAAAGGATTATCCAGAGAAACTGCGGCGGATCAAGTATCATGACAGCGAGACAGGAAACACCTATGTATTTTTAACGAACAATGAAGACGTTGATGCAAGGCTGATTGCCGACCTTTACAAGCGGAGATGGGATATTGAACAGTTCTTTCGTTGGATCAAGGGACATCTCAAGATCAGAGTATTCTGTGGAACATCGCCTAATGCGGTGAAGACACAAATTTGGATTGCTATCTGCACATACGTGATGGTTGCCATTTTGAGAAAGCAACTTCAGATTGATCGAAGTATGTACGAGATTCTACAGATTTTGAGCGTGACCC
>CAZKXN010000007.1:9231-12474 GCA_964556905.1 uncultured Gammaproteobacteria bacterium | reverse complement strand
TTTTTGAGCATTTGGATGAAAACTACTATTGGTAGGAGAAAATTTGAGAAGATTCCTTTAACCACGCTGTTTTCTGAACGGTCATTACAGAAATTCTCCTTTCCGCCAGAATCACAGCAGAAATTACCTTATTTTTAAAGCTTTTTTAATCGGACACTACTGATATTAACCACACATTCACCGCTTTTTGTAAAACAAGTTTTATATAATGAAAAAGTGCAGGTAAATGTACTTAAAAAAGAAAATGGTGAGGTTAATTTTGAAAAGATAAAAGACCGACTTTTACCTTATTTGTCAGCAAACGAAATCAACTTTATTGCTTTAGGCCTGCCGACTGAGGAATATCACAATGAGCTTTATGAAGAGTTGAAAGTCAGAGACGACAATACTCGCACCACACCATTAAATCTAAAGAATTTTGATAATCATTTTTTTCAAACCACAAAAACAGAACGCACAAATTATCCGTACAATGGAATCCCTAATCAGGTCAGTGTTCATACACATCTAAGAACACAGATTCATCATAGGGGGACTGCTGGACATGCAGACATTACAGAAATCAAGCGATCTATTGAAAAAATGAGAAGTTTTCTAGTTTGAGAATGAAAAGGGGGGCCTCGGCTTGAATAGTTTGAGTTATGGGTCTTAATCCTACGATCGTCAATATGCGGACTGCTAATGAAGTTATAGTATGGCTATGCTAAAAAAATTTGGGGCTAAAAAGATATGGCTTGTTTTGTGGGGTTGTCACACTCAAAACGAAGATGCCTGCCTAAAACAGTCGGGAATTAAAAAAAAGTTAATTGACGTAATCAGCATTAGAAAAGATTTTGACGTAATTACTGAAATAGCAATAGATATTTACATGCGTGAGATACTTTCATTTTCGGAAAAAGTCTATCTCTCAAATTATACTAAAGGTGCAAGACGAAAAAAGGAATTTTTCGGTGGTTCAGTTCCCGTTTTTACACATTATCAGTCCGATTTGTATAGAGAACTTATCAAAGACAGCGGTTTGAATAGTAAAAAGTCAGAAGAACTTCGCAAGAAGTGGATTAAGCAACCTGAATATATAGTGGTTGGGCACAATCCATACCTTGAAATCGTAAAGGTATTTAATTTCCTTGTTTATGAAAGTGAAAATGGGAATGAAATTATAGAATGGAATAGACCATTAGTAGATGGCAGATTCAAAAAAGAAAAATATGAATTCAAAAATTAGAGTGAACAACTCTAGAAAAATTTGTTAGCAAAAAAAACGGTGTCATGAATAGTTTTTAATCAGTCATTCAGTTTCATACAATATTTCATCAACTTGATTTTCCAGCGGAAGGATAAAAAAGAATTTTAATCTTAACTCTATGTATACGCTCATAATATTTTTTCTGGGGATGCTACTTGGTGGGATTGGTGTTTATTTTGCAACGCGTAACCGTTGGACTGTGTGTAAATCGCATGGTATTTATGAGTTATTTTGTCATCATCCGTGGTCCATTCGGTTCCGGAAAAACAACTATATCAAAGAAACTCGTCAGCATCCTAAACGCTGAGCATATTGCGATTGACGACATCCTCGATGAGCATAGTTTAACCGAGGATAAGGAAGACGGCTATATCTAGTCTTATCTCACAAAAAAGTTTTCTTAAAACAAATGAAATTGCTATTAGTAATGTCAAGCAAATTCTTGAGAGTGGGAAGTCGGTCATTTTTGACGGAAATTTTTATTGGAGGTCCCAGATTGAAGATCTCCTATCGCGACTAAACTTCTCCCATTATATTTTCACACTTCATGTACCCCTTGAGATTTGTATAGAACGTGACAGTAAAAGAGAAATCCCACACGGTAAGATAGCGGCAGAAGTTGTCTACAATAAGACAACCGAATTTGATTGCGGCACAATAATCGATGCTTCTGGCTCAATCGAGAATAGCTTAGATCAAATAATGACACACATTCAAACTGATCACTTGACAAACACTTGATGCTCATTGTATGGAAAAAGTGACAAACAAAAAGTCATTCGATAAAAGCATTGCCGCCAAAATCGCATCCGAATTTTTGAATTGCGGTAAAGTTCAAATCAAATTTATTGGCAGGGGAAGCAATAACAAAAATTATTTAGCAAGCTCTAAAGATAGAGACATCGTCGTAAAATTGAGCTTTGCGCATAAGGAGTACAAGGCGCTCGAGGATTATCAAAAAGAAAAGTGGTGTATTGAGAGATCGTCAGAAAAGGGCGTGTTCGGTCCAACGGTTTTGAACTTGGGGCGATCACAGGGAAGAGCGTATTTGATTGAAACGTTTGTGTCTGGCATAAACGTAGAAAAGCTAAAAAATAAATTGCAGATATGGAAGCAACTAGGGAAATACACAAAATGCATTCACTCAATTAAAGTCTTCGGATTTGGCGAAAATCTTACCAACCCAAAGAAAGGCATATTCAAAGGTTCTTGGAGAAAATATCTTGACTACAACATCAAAAGCCTTACCAATACGGACAAACTCATTGCTCTTAAAGTCATTACAAAAGATCAGTCAAGGGACGTGAAGAAAATCTTTCAGGATATCAAGAAACAGAAATTTACCTTCGGACTCAATCATGGCGATATCTCCGCCTCAAATGTACTCGTAGATAAGTCGGGGAAGGTGAGTCTGCTTGACTGGGGATGTGCCGAGGTCCACATTATCCCACACTTCGATATTATGGGTATTTTAAGCTGTATGACGGAGCAAGGAAAACCGACAGATGCCGAGTTCTGAATATTGATAGAAATCCAATAAAAATAAAAGAATTCAGCAAAAAGGCAAAGAGGATGCTGAAGCTTAATTTGAACAATGGTTAGACGGATTATAGATGTGTATAACATTTTTACATTTCATTTGACAAGAAATTATACATAGATTATACTAGCGGTATAAGGTTTCATATGCTTGCTGAATTCATTCGAGAACAACGGAAAAAGCGCAATTTGACTCAGGAGTTTTTAGCGTCTGCGCTTAAAATCTCACGCCCAACCTATGTACAAATTGAACAGGGTGAGCGAGATTTGACTATTACCGAAGCCAAGAAATTAGCAGAAATTTTTGATATTCAATTTGAAAGTTTTTTGAAAGGAAAGGAGGATATAAAAACAGTTGTGAAAATTGAAAGCGAAAAGAAGAAGCGACATTCGACGGAACATGAAATTCGGATAAGCGTTCCCCAAAAGAATTTTAAGAAATTCAAGGAGGTGCTCTT
>CAZKXN010000007.1:6369-9221 GCA_964556905.1 uncultured Gammaproteobacteria bacterium | reverse complement strand
TGCTCTTGTATATCCTCTCAAAAGTAGGAGGTAAGCCCAATGTCGGCGAGACCGTACTCTATAAGCTCCTCTATTTTATCGATTTTGACTATTACGAAAAGTTTGAGGAACAGCTGATTGGCGCGCAGTACATTAAAAACCACTACGGCCCCACACCAATTGAATTCAAAAAAATTGTCGAATTAATGGAAGCGAGAGGCGAGATCGAGACGGTGAAAAGCAGCTATTTTCAGCATGAGCAAAAAAAATATTTACCGCATCGCGCTCCCAACCTCTCCGTACTTTCTGGAAGAGAAAAAGAGCATATTGATGAAGTGCTGGCACGCCTCTCAGATAAAAACGCTAAGGAGTTAAGTGATTATTCTCATGGTGATATTCCGTGGAAATCCGCGCAGGTTGGCAAGCCACTTTCTTACGAGAGCGTTTTTTATCGCGATGAAAAATACTCCGTAAGAAATTATGACGATGAACTTTGATGAGTTGCAGGAATTTCAAAAAGAATTCAAAAAGCTTGGTAAAAAATACAGATCGCTACCCGATGATCTCAAAGAATTTTGCAGTGTCGTCTCTGTTGCTCCTCTTGGAAATAGTAAGCATTTCAATATCATCACGAAGACAGACGGTCTATGCATTATTAAAGCTAGATTGTTCTGCAAGTATTTGAAAGGATCATCGTTGCGAATTATTTACGCTTATTTTGAGAAAAATCAGCACATTGAGTTTATTGAACTTTATTTCAAGGGCGAAAAAGAGAACGAGGATCGTGAACGGATTAAAGAGTACTTGAAAAATCGTTATACTGTCCGCGGTCAAATATGATTGAAATCTAACGAAAAGGGAGTAATATTACCTTATTCTCTTGCCCGCGCACGGGAGGGGCGGGGTAAGGGCAAGACATAAAACAATCCCCAATGGCTAAACCGCCTTAGCCATTGAAATTGGCACTCCTGCGAGAGGCGGAAATGGCAAGAAAAAGGGGTGTGAAAATGGAGAAGGCAGCAAAACAAGAGCGGCGGTTATCGCTCCTTTCGGCACGTTCATTAAGAGTGGGTAAGAGATGGTGGGGGCGAAAAGAACAGAACAACAAGGCCCCTAAAATTCTCCCTACCTATCAGATTTCCGCCTGCGGCGGATTTGAATGGGGCGCGCGCAAAAGATTAAAGAAAAAATGAGGGGAAAAATTTTATGGATAAGGAGGCTATTTTTCAGTTTGGAGCGCAGTATGGGTTAAAAAAAACAACGCTTGATTCTTATATCGTCCGATCTCTGGCGCGTAAAGATTTTTTTTCATTCAAACGCGGCTTCTATATCACGTACGACTTTTATAATAAAAATAAAGATGATATCTCATATACTTTCTTCCTTGCAAATATTCTGTGTACACCGTCGTATGTCACCTCGGTAACGCCAAAAATAACTCGTACCTACGCCGCCAAAGCAAACACCCTTACATATCAGTCAATAAAGAAAGAGCTTTTTTCAGATTTTTCATTGGTAAAAGGGAAATTTGATTTTTTTATTGAAATAATTTTTCTATATCATGGCGGCAATCACTGTCATGGAATCTGGCAATCAGTAAGAAGAATAAAGCTATGTTTCGCCTCCGCAGCATTCTCAACACACTCATCCTTGCGTTCGTGATCTTTGGCACTATTTTTGGACTCCGCTGGTACGATGGATACGAAAGAGCAAAACAGCAGAATCCTGAAATCACATTCAGTGAATATGTGCGGTCAGACATCGAGCAGATGCAAGCAGGAATAAAAGAATTGACAAGTATTGTACAGGAGGCGCAACAAAGCGTAGATAATATCAAACAAAGCGGCATAAACAAACTCGTTGAAGTTTTGGATCTTTATCATGAAGAGCAAGGAAAATATCCGTACGAATTGCAAGAGTTGGTAGGTGAGTACATTGATGAAAAAAGCAATGTCTTACATTTGGAAGGCCTCTATTATCAAAAAACGTTCTCTGGGTATGAGCTAAGCATTCCTCTGAATTCCGGGGAAATGTATAAAATCATAAAATAATTATGCTAAAGAAACATACGGTTATCAGACTGTCTAAAAACTGTCCAAATCGCTTGATTTGTCATTCCAGTCCTCGCGAAAGCGCCCGAACACGGGAAGGGGCAGTGATTATAAGCTTTCTTTGCTAACTGCCCTCCGTCCCCGCGCAGGCGCCCGATCAGGTCGGGGATGACAGTTTTTGGACAGTCTGATTCGCAGATATCCAGCTGGGAGCATTCGCCGTATTGATTGAAATTTTGTATTGTATTTATATATTATATTTTATCTTTCTATTGTATGGACAAAAAATTTTCATTTAGAAAATCAGAAACCGAACGCTTTTTGATTCCAAAATTTGAATTGGAATTTTCCACTACTCGTAGCGGCGGTCCAGGAGGGCAAAATGTTAATAAGGTTGAAACAAGAGTGCGCGTCACATGGGACTTTGAAAAATCCATAGGTTTATCGGACGAGCAAAAGGAGCTAATCAGAAATCGTCTGGCAAAAAAGTTGAATCACAGAGGAGCGTTATCTTTTTCAAGTTCTGAAGCGCGATCGCAAATCCGCAATAAAGAGCTGGCGGTTGGCATTCTTACACAGCTTGTCATAAAAGCTCTTTCACCGCCAAAACAACGGCGCGTTACAGGCATTCCCGCTAGGTCTAATGAGAAGCGTTTGCAGGAAAAAAAAATACATGCTAGAAAGAAAAAAATACGAAGCGAATTGCCATTTGAGTTTTTCTAAATTAAAACATCATTCATGCCTGATACGAAATCATTTAGGAGCATATACTGTAAGCGACCCGCTTGGTCGCATAAAGGCGACTTTGGGATTGTGCTTGTG
>CAZKXN010000007.1:0-6305 GCA_964556905.1 uncultured Gammaproteobacteria bacterium | reverse complement strand
CTCTCCTATTTTTAACGCAATGGCGGCGCTTCGCAGCGGCGCTGACCTTGCATATCTCATTGGCCACAAACGCGCCATGGATGTCGCGGCGCAGTATTCGCCAGACCTTATCACTGAACCATTAGATGGGGAGTTTGCATCTTCTTTTTTGCCGCAAGCGTTCAAATACGCTTCGCGCGCAGACGCTGTTGTTATCGGCGGCTCGCTTGCGCGCTCGGCGCAGACATATCATGCGATTAGAGATTTTGTTTCTCAATGCAAGTTGCCAATAGTCATTGATGCCGAGGCAATACGAGCAATTGGCCAGAAAACAATCTCTTTGAAAAGCAGAAAAGTTATTTTTACTCCGCATGCTGATGAGTTTTACGCTTTGACAGGCGTTCGCGTGAAGCCAAACCTTGGCGATAGAAAAGAAAAAGTTTTTTCCGTCGCAAAAAAATTCAATGTCGTAATTCTTCTAAAGGGAGCGGTTGATGTCATATCCGACGGCTCGCGCGTTGCGCTTAATCGCACGGGCGTTGCCTATATGACAAAAGGAGGATTTGGCGATATACTTGCGGGTATATGCGGAGCGCTTTTAGCGCGTGGCATTGATCCATTTGACGCGGCGTGCGCCGCTACTTATATCAATGGCAAAGCGGGAGAATATGCAAGCAAGAAGCATGGCGAAGGCACGCTTGCAAGCGACATGTTTGAAGAAATACCAAAAGTGATTTTCAGAGATTTTTGATAGCATACTTGAATTTAAGAAACTGCCGAAACGCCCATTGTTTATCATTTCCGCGCTAAAAGAATATGCCCCTGACTTCCGATTGGGAGTTTTGCAGTTTAAGGGAATTTAATTGTTTAGCGGTAAAATACTATGAAAAAAATATCATTTACTATTGTAGGAATGCATTGCGCGTCATGCCAAGTGCGCAATGAGCAAAGTTTAAAAAAAATAAAAGGCGTGCATGACGCGTATGTGAACTTCGCCACTCACACAGCAACAGTTATGTATGATGAATCCGCGGTTTCTGAAAAACAGCTTCATGACGCTGTAATAAAAAACGGATACAAGGTTATGGCTGAAGAAGGTCTGCATGAGCATCATAAAGCGGGAGAAATGGAAATGAAGCAAGCGCAAACGCTCGCGTTTTTCTCACTTCTCCTTGCCATACCGGCGCTTTTACTTGCAATGCTTGATATTGAACTTCCGTTCGTATTCGGAGCTAGAAACGCGAGCGCATGGATGCAAGCGCTCTTGAGCACTATTGTTATTCTTGGTTTTGGATGGCAATTTCACAGCGGCATGGTCAGACAGCTCGCAAGATTTGCCGCAAACATGGACACACTTATATCGCTCGGGACGCTTGCCGCTCTCATATACAGCTGGTGGGCTCTCATTACAGGAGAACAGAATCTTTATTTTGAAATAGGAGCGATTATCACAGGACTTATATTGCTGGGAAGATATTTTGAAGCAAAGAGCCGCGGACGCGCAAGCGCGGCAATAGAAAAGCTCATCCAACTTGGAGCGAAAACAGCGCGGCTTATCATTGAAGGTGGAGAGCGCGAAATCAAAATTGAGGAAGTAAGGGTAGGAGATATATTGCTCGTAAAACCTGGAGAAAAAATTCCAGTGGACGGGGTCGTTGTAAAAGGAGAATCAAGCGTTGATGAATCAATGCTTACCGGTGAAAGCATGCCGGTGGGAAAAAAAGAAAAGGACAGTGTATTCGGAGCAACAATCAATATCAATGGCGCTTTGACGATACGCGCCGTAAAAGTGGGGCAGGACACCGTGCTTTCTCAAATTGTCCGCATGGTTGCCGAAGCGCAGGGTGCGAAAGCTCCTATTCAAAAACTTGCCGATCGCATTTCAGGCATTTTCGTTCCAATAGTTCTTGTAATTGCGGCAATTACCGCAGCTCTTTGGTTTTATATTACAGGCGATATAACAGCAAGCGTTATTCCTGCCGTTGCAGTTCTTGTTATCGCATGTCCATGCGCTTTGGGCCTAGCGACTCCCACAGCGATTATGGTCGGCACAGGAGCTGGCGCTGAACAGGGGATATTGATTAAAAACGGCGAAGCGCTTGAAAAAGGGAAAAAAATTGATGTTGTTATGTTTGACAAAACAGGGACTTTGACCGAAGGCAAACCGAGGGTTACTGATATTGTGACTTTCATAAACACTGCTTCCGATCAAACCATTCTTGCCCTCGCGGCCAGCCTGGAAAGTCTTTCAGAACATCCTCTTGCCCAAGCAATTGTTGCGTGCGCAAAAGGAGAAAGCGTCGCCCTAAAAGAAGTAAAAAACTTTATAAGCGATTCCGGAAGAGGAGTGCGCGGCATTATAGAAGGCGCGGCCATATTGGTTGGCAATACCCGGTACATAAAAGAAGCGGGAGCAGACGCGGCAAAATGCGAAACAGACCGGGAACGTCTGGAAAAAGAAGCAAAGACAGTGATTTTTGTCGTAAAGAATACTGAAGTGCTAGGGTTAATAGCTATTGCCGATACTTTAAAACCAGACGTGCAAGACGCAATACAAAAATTGCGATCCAAAGGAGTGGAAACTGTAATGATTACAGGGGACAATGCGCGGACTGCGCAAGCTATTGCGAGTCTGATAGGAATTGAAAAAGTTTTTTCAGAAGTACTGCCTCAAGAAAAAGCCCAAAAAGTGAAAACCGTACAGGCGTCAGGCGATAAAGTTGCGTTTGTGGGTGACGGAATCAATGACGCGCCCGCTCTTGCGCAGGCAGATCTTGGCATTGCTGTCGGTACAGGCACTGATATTGCCATTGAAGCCGGCAATATAGTCCTTGTTAAAGGGAGTCCGGTAAAAGTATATGAGGCATTGCAGTTATCAAAGCGAACTTTCCGCGTTATACAGCAAAATTTATTTTGGGCGTTTTTCTATAATATTGCGGCAATCCCTTTGGCGGCGTTTGGATTTCTCAATCCCATAATCGCGGGCGGAGCAATGGCATTTTCCAGCGTAAGCGTTGTCTTAAACAGCCTCCGACTGCGGAGGTAGGGGAGTCGCACATGTATCGCGGCTATTGCCGTTCTTATCCGATGGATTAAGAGCTCAAGGAAAAAGCAGAGGCGCCCGTCGGCAAAACTCCGCTTGATATTCAAAGGAAATAGGTAAAAAGGAATTTGAAGAAAAGAAAAAAGATCTTATTTCGTAAAGTATGAACTCCGTTAGGAATAAAAAACAAGTTCGCATTCTCTGCGGTTCTACCGATCTGGGATCATCTGCATTTTGACGTTTTTTGATGATTGACGGAAGCATACATGCGTGGTAATGTGAGATTGATATGAAACTCACTATCAACAAATATATTATTTCCGATTCAGACATTTGTCATGGCAAACCAACGTTCAAGGGGACGAGAATTATGGTGTGGCAAATTTTATCAATGCTCGCTCACGGCGGATCAGTAAAGAGCATTCTTTCTGAATACCCCTCCCTTACCGCACGGCACATTGAGGCAGCGCTTAACTACGCATCATCTCTGACACAGGAACATTATGTCATCGTCAACACGCAAGCCCCGGCTTTTGCTGGACGAGAACGTACGACTTGAGCTGTTTCATTTTTTGCAGAAAGAGGGCTATGATGTCGAGCGTTCCTTTACGTCAACAAGCGACCATCTTCTCGCTCAAAGAACATTAAAAAAGCGAAGAATTCTTGTCACGAACGATCATGATTTTTTGTGGTATTCAAAGCACACCATTTTTTCTGTTATTATCCTCAAGATTCCGCAATATGACGGATTTTCCCTCATTTCCTCTTTCAAAAAATTGATGACAGAAGAAAAAAAGTTTTATGGATATGTGTTCATGCTTTATTCCGATTCATGGGAAAAAGAACATCTTTGCGATTAGTATACGCGATAACGTATGAAGGAAGCTCGCATTCTCTGCGGTTCTACCGATCTGGGATCATCTGCGTTTTGCGCAGACCTTTTGTGGTGCAGTGCGTTTAAGTCGCCAGACCCCATTACGCTTATTGAGATTGACGGCAAACGTATTCTCCTTACATCAAAAAGAGGCAAGGGTGGATAAGGTTGTGTTGATTGAAAAGTATGCGGCAAAAGCACGAGAAGAAGGCGTGCATCCTTTAATTATTTTTTTGCGTGAACGAAGTGTTGAATCCATTACGGTGCCCGGTTCTTTTAGCTATGATCTCGGAGGAAACCTTTCTAAACATTTTCCTGTCAATGTTTGCACCGATCAGTTTTACCTCGACCGCGCTGTTAAAAAAGATTGGGAGATTGAAGAAATATCAAAAGCACAAAAAGCAGTGGATAGAGCGCTTGATGAAGTGCGTACTTTCCTGCAAGAAGCAAACATAAAGGGCGAGTATTTATTCCATCATTCTTTTGGAGAACAACCGCTCTCCTCAAAACATATTCGCGACAGCATTGAGCACAAACTCTACAAAGATGGTTTTCTGGCGCTTAATACTATTGTTGCCTGCGGCTCTGCCGCGGCTGATCCCCATATGCTGGGAAGCGGGCCCTTACGCGCGCGCCAGCCAATAGTTTTTGATATTTTTCCCTGTTCGCGCGATACTCTTTACTACACTGACTGCACCCGTACTTTTTTCAAAGGAGAGCCGACAGATGCAATTGTAGCGCTGTACGAAACTGTCCGCGAAGCGCAAGAAGGAGCGCT
Source organism: uncultured Gammaproteobacteria bacterium (assembly GCA_964556905.1). Classification (GTDB taxonomy): domain Bacteria; phylum Patescibacteriota; class Patescibacteriia; order JACQRZ01; family JACQRZ01; genus JACQSA01. The sequence continues at coordinate 1,631 of CAZKXN010000007.1, read as the reverse complement.
TGAAAAAATAAGATCAGGAATTGATGGATTTGACATTTATACATGGGTGCAGGAGTATTTTGATAAAAAAGGGTATCCGACAAATACGCAACGTAGCCCTGTGTACGGATTTATACATGGACTTGGTCATGGCGTGGGTTTAGAAATTCACGAATCTCCGCGTCTTGGCGCATGCCATTCCATACTTCAAGAGGGCATGGTTGTCACTGTAGAGCCAGGACTTTATTATCCAGAGGCGCAAGGGAACATACCAGTCGGAGGCGTGCGCATTGAGGATACGGTTGTGGTAACAAAGGAGGGGCATGTCAACCTTTCAAAATTTCCAAAACAAATAAAAGAGATAATTCTATGAGAGGAGAACATGAATCCGACGTGTTAGCACAGCTCGCTGCGATGAAGGAATTTGAGCGCAGGAAAGCGCAAGAAAAGTTTGATGCCGATGAAGACAGCAGATTCCGTGAAGCGCTGGAGAAGGCACATGCGAAAACAGGCGAATCTGTTTCTGAAAAAAAACAACAGGCACGCGAGAGAAGAGAAATCGTTTCTCAAGTGCGAGGACGCGTTACTGTGCTTGTGGAAAGAATTTCAGCAGCGCTTGCAAAAATGAAACTCCGCAAAGAAGGGAGGCCGAGCGTTGCGAAAGAACAGATCGTGCCGGAAATTCCGCGATATCTATCATACGAGGGACAGCAGGAACAAATTCGCAAGCGGTATGAGCAATTGTGTGGGATGGGTTTGTTGAAAAAAGAAGAAGATCTTAAAAATTATCAAATGGAATGGCGCTTAGAGGGGTATTACGGAGCAAAGGCTCAACAGTATTCCGCAAAAACCGGTCAACCCTTCCGTGATTTTAGCATTCCGACAGAGGAAGAGATGGCAATTCTTGACAAGGAAGTATCTGACACAGAAATGCTTGCACTACAACAAGAAGAAGAGGCAGAATGGGAACGCACAAAAGAACAGCGAAGAATAGAAGAGGCGCGAGAAAGGGTGATGCGGCAGGTCCGGGAGATGGACGAGCGTATTTCTTATACGTTGAAGGAATATCAGCAAGGAGTTGAACGGCATGAACACAAACAACCGTATTTTTATGAACGAGCCCGTACCAGCACTGAAAATCGGACACGGTACGAGCAGATGCGAGAAAAAGAGCTGCAAGATCTCGAGCGAGTTCAGGCTATCATTGCACAACAGAAGTTGGATGATAGTGATGCCAAGACACTTCAAGAATGGATGGACACTCATCGTGAATTTGGACTAGCGGAAATGAGTGACGAAGAATACTACGACCTTTTTCAGACGGTCGATTCTATTAGCATAACACCAATTTGTTTCGTACGAACTCAATGGTTTCAAAAGGCGACCCGCGAAGAACGAACGGCCCGCGTTTTTTTGAAGCGCTCAAGGACGGATATCTCATTGGAAGAATTATTGGAGAGCGGCGAGGAGAACCAATGAGCAGGGCTTGGACTACCGCAGAAGCGGCTGTATATTTTGACAGTCATCTTGATTTGAATAGGTTGCGGCAATTCGGACCGCATTTTGAGTATGCTTTTGCCAGCGTCGAAAGTAATTATTTAATCCTCCGCCGAAATTCCCCGGGCGTAAGCCCGAGGAATGAAGAGTATCCA
>CAZKXN010000006.1:20013-20924 GCA_964556905.1 uncultured Gammaproteobacteria bacterium | reverse complement strand
TATTCAGCGTATTCTTTTTCCATTATTTAAACTAATCAAATTAATAATAACACTGGAATTTATTAAAAATCAAGGATATTCTTTGGGGGGCATGATTCTCAATACATCCGGAAAACTTGTGGCAAACTACTGGCTCAATTATGTTTATCCGAAAGAAATCCGCGACGCGCACATTGACGGGGATTTTCATATTCACGACCTTGGGATGTTTAGCGGGTATTGCGCCGGATGGAGCATTCGGCATCTTTTAGAAGAAGGGTTTAATGGAATTCCGGGCAAGGTGGAGTCTGCGCCGCCGCGCCATCTTGAGACAGCGGTTGCGCAGATGGTGAATTTTTTTGGCACCCTGCAAAATGAATGGGCCGGCGCGCAGGCATTTTCTTCTTTTGATACGTACCTGGCGCCATTCGTGAAAATTGACGATTTAGACCATGCGCGGGTAAAGCAGGCGGTTCAGCAGTTTGTTTTTAATTTAAACGTGCCTTCGCGTTGGGGCACGCAAACCCCGTTTACTAACATTACTTTGGATTGGGTTTGTCCTGAAGATATGCGCGAAAAGCATCCGATTATAGGAGGAGTTGAGCAGACCTTTACGTATGGCGATTGCCAAAAGGAAATGGACCTTCTTAATAGAGTTTTTCTTGAAGTGATGCAGGAAGGAGATTGGCGCGGACGCATTTTTACATTTCCCATTCCAACGTACAACATCACCAAAGATTTTGATTGGGACAATGAAAACGTACAGGCGCTTTTTGAAATGACCTCGCGGTACGGGATTCCCTATTTTCAGAATTTTCTTAATTCTGATTTAAACCCCGGCGATGTGCGCAGTATGTGCTGCCGCTTGCAGCTCGATCTTCGCCAGCTGCGTTCTCGAGGCGGCGGTTTGTTCGGATCGGCAGAAATGACAG
>CAZKXN010000006.1:19632-20003 GCA_964556905.1 uncultured Gammaproteobacteria bacterium | reverse complement strand
AGGGAGTGTCGGCATTGTTTCAATCAATCTTCCCCGTCTTGGATATCTCACCCATACGAAAGAGGAATTTTTTACAAGACTCGGCCGCCTCATGGATCTTGCTCGGAACTCGCTTGAGATCAAGCGTAAAATAGTTCAGCAGAATATTGATAACGGCCTTCTTCCGTATACCAAGCGGTATTTGGGCACTCTCCACAACCACTTTTCAACAATCGGACTTAACGGAATGAATGAAGCGTGCATGAATTTGCTCGGTGAAGATATCGCGACTGAAAAAGGAAAAGCATTTGCCAGGGAAACGCTTGGGTTTATGCGCCAGAAGCTTGTTTCCTACCAGGAAGAGACGGGTCATTTTTACAATCTGGAGGCGA
>CAZKXN010000006.1:16711-19622 GCA_964556905.1 uncultured Gammaproteobacteria bacterium | reverse complement strand
GGGAGAGGGAATTACATATCGCTTCGCAAAAGAAGACGCATCTCGTTTTCCTGGCATTATACAAGCCGGAACGCACGAAGCGCCGTATTATACCAACTCAACGCATTTGCCTGTGAGATATACAGACGATCCTATTGCCGCGCTTACCCATCAGGACGATCTGCAGACACAATACACAGGAGGAACTGTCCTTCATCTGTTTTTGGGGGAACGGGTTTCTGATTGGCGCGTGTGCCGCGCGTTTGTCCGCCGCGTCGCAGAAAAATTCCGTCTTCCCTATTTCACTATCACCCCGACATTCAGCGTATGCAGAACGCACGGGTATATAAACGGCGAAGTGCCTGTGTGCTCTATATGCGGACAGTCAACAGAAGTATGGTCGCGCATTGTCGGGTATTTTCGTCCGGTTGATCAATGGAACAAGGGCAAGAAGAGCGAGTGGGCAGAGCGAGTTGAGTATGTCGTGCAGTCATCAGCGGAACAAAAGAGTTCAGATATGCTTTCAAGCGCCACAGGAAATCCGGCAGGCGTGAGTGCGGTAGTATGACTATAGCAGGCATCCAGCCGTTCAGCCTTATTGATTATCCGCAAAAACCGTGCACTGTTATTTTTATGCAAGGGTGCGTGTTTCGGTGCCCTTACTGCCACAATCCGGAACTGCTCCCTCTTGACACGCCATCCGCGAAAACCACTGCGGATGTTTTTTCATTTCTTGAAGAGCGGAAAAATATCATTGATGCTGTGTGCGTTAGCGGCGGCGAACCGACTCTTCAAAACGATTTGCAGGAATTCATTGCGGAACTGAAAAATCGTGGATTTTTCGTGAAACTTGACACAAACGGCATTCGTCCCCATGTTGTTGAACAACTCATTGTTTCTCGGCTTGTTGATTATATCGCCATGGACCTCAAGGTGCCTTGGGAAAAATATTGTGCTATAATAAAAACAGGTACGCCGCAAACAGTGGAGGCGTGCAAAAAGACATTTTCTTTCATACAGGACTCCGGCATTGCTCATGAGTTTCGCACAACAATTCTGCCGGGCGCGCATACACGCGAGGATTTTTTTACGATGGTGGGCTATTTGCGGGACGGCGAGCAATATTTTGTACAGCAGACATCGTTCAAAAAGACCCTGGAGCCGCTTGATGTGAGCGCGTCTATTGACGTCGCGTCATTGGCCGCGGAGCTTAAAGAGGCATTCCCGAACATTACTATTGAGCATCGTTAATTCATTTCATAAACAGCAACCATATGCTTGAACACAAAACCGCGAAAATTTCGCTGTTTGCTCTGCGTATTGCGTTAGGATGGGTTTTTCTTTACGCGGGAATCACGAAAATATTAAATCCCGCGTGGTCAGCAGAAGGGTATCTCAAAAACGCAAAAACATTTCCATGGCTCTATCAATGGTTTAGCCAACCAGATATTCTGCCAATAATAAATTTTTTGAATGAGTGGGGACTGGCCCTTATTGGCATATCGCTTATTCTCGGGCTTTTTGTGCGGTTAAGTTCATTGTTTGGCGCGCTGTTGATGCTCTTGTATTATTTTCCGGTACTGACATTTCCAACAATTGGAAAAACAGGGTTTATTGTTGATGAGCATATTGTGTATGCGCTTGTTTTTCTGTTCTTTGCAAGCGCATACGCAGGACGTGCGTATGGGTTGGAAAAGTGGTGCTCCGGACTGCCTATTTGCTCAAAATTCCCCAAACTGCGCGCATGGCTTGGTTGATAAAATTTTATGGGAACATTGGTTATTGTTCGGCACGGCGAGTCGCGATGGAATTTGTGCAACCGTTTTCAAGGATGGGTTGATGTGCCGCTTTCCGAAAAAGGCGTAAAAGAGGCGCAGGAATGCGCGCGGCATTGCACCGTGTTTGATTTTGACGCGGCATTCACATCAAACCTTGAGCGGGCGCAGGAAACATTGCTTATTATTCTTTCTTTGCAAGGACGCACTGCTGTTGCCCAGCATTCTGAAGACGCGCGCTATCGCCGCTGGATACGTCAGTCAAACAAGTGCGCGATTGGAGATATTCCGGTGTTTCGCAGCGCATTGCTGAACGAACGGTACTACGGCGCATTGCAGGGGCTGGATAAAAAGTTAGCAGAAAAAAAGTACGGAAAAGAAAAAGTATTTCACTGGCGTCGCGGGTATGATGACCGTCCGCCGGGCGGAGAAACGCTTCGTGAAACGTTTGAGCGCACACAGCCGTATTTCGCACGGCGGATTATGCCGCGAATTCGTCGCGGAGAAACCATTATTCTTGCAGGACATGGAAATACACTGCGAACGATTATTAAACATTTTGAGAATATAAGCGACGAAGAAACTTTTTTTATTGATTTGCCGGAAGCGCATCCGATTGTTTATGAATACAAGAGGGGCCGATTTATGCGCACAGCGGGAGAATATCGTTTAGATCGCCCTCTTCGGTAAGCGCCTTGAAAGGGTGTCCCGATCAGGTCGGGGATGACAGCCCATGTGGAAGAACGTTTATTTTACTACCCTTCCCGTGTTCGGGCGCCTTCGTGAGGACGGGAATGACAAATCAAGCAATTTTGACAGTTTTTAGACAATGCTAAACATAGGAATCCAACAAAAAGTAAATTAACGTCAGTGATAAACCGCACCATTCAAAAAATACTAATTGTGGGAATTGCGTTTTTCGCAGTTGCCGCAGTTTCTACAGTTGCCGCGCAAGCAGAGCCGCTAAAACAAGGACGTGTTGCCATATCCGCTTTTGTGCGGGCTGATTGCGCCCATTGCGCTGATGAAAAAAAGTTTTTAAGCGCACTCAAAGAAGAAAATTCCGCCCTTGATATTTTTTACTATGATATTAGTGAAGAAAAAAATAGGGATCTTTTTTTACAGATTACTTCGCAATATCAGCTCGTAAAAGGAAC
>CAZKXN010000006.1:15537-16698 GCA_964556905.1 uncultured Gammaproteobacteria bacterium | reverse complement strand
TTACTCTCATTAATGGAACGCTCTTACAGGGGTTTGAAAGCGCAGAAACTACGGGAAAGGTGTTTCGCGGGCTTGTCGCAAAAAGCGAAAAAAATAAACGCTTTGAAGATATCCGCGATGGCGGCGCCGATGTGTTTGGCGGCGCTGGCGCGTCTTGCAGCGCAGATCAAGTATGCGCTGATAAATCATTTCTGGTCCGCATACCTTTGGTCGGAACACAGATAGATGTTGGGAACATGCCTCTAATGCTCCTCTCCGCCGTGCTTGGATTTATTGACGGATTCAATCCATGCGCTATGTGGGTGTTGGTCATGTTTCTTGTGATTCTTTCACAGGTCGGTTCACGGAAAAGGATGTTGCAATACGCGGGATTATTTATATTCGCCGAAGCAGTGATGTATTACTTAATCCTGACAGCATGGATCACTGCATGGGATTTTATTGCCCTGAATAGGATTATGCTTCCTGCCGTAGGATTGCTTGCGGTCGGGAGCGGTATGTACTTTCTTTACAAGTTTATCAGTTTTAAGCCGGTATGCAGTGTTACAAGTTCGGGCCAGCAAGAACGGCTCGGCAAGCGTGTTCGCGCCTTGGCCGCAAAACCTCTTACGCTCGGCGTTTGCCTTGGTATTTTAGGGTTAGCATTTTCAGTGAATGTATTTGAATTTGCTTGCTCAATCGGCATTCCACAGACGTTTACAAAGATTATTGAGCTTAATGCGGCGGAATGGATTGCTCGTCAGGCGTATATGCTGATGTACATTCTAATGTACATGTTTGACGATTTGATTATTTTTGGAATTGCGCTTTACAGTATTTCAAAAATAGGATCTATGTATGCGTATGCTAAATGGTCATCATTGATTGGAGGCGTGCTTATGCTGATTTTGGGCGTGATATTATTATTCAAACCAACCTTGCTTATTTTTTAATGCCTAATATATGAAACCACAAGCGTTAAAAGAAAAGATTATCACTGTCTGTAAGAGCGGAACCCGGTGCGAAATTGTTGCCCGTGAACTAAAACAAAAAGGATTTGCCATTGATCATTTAGAAGGTGGTATTGAAGGGTGGAAGAGAAGCGAAGCAACTGGGTCTTAAGAGGATTTCGATCGTACAAGCTACCTGCAATATTCTGCAAGCGCTTTCACTGCCGCTTCA
>CAZKXN010000006.1:13669-15527 GCA_964556905.1 uncultured Gammaproteobacteria bacterium | reverse complement strand
GGCACAGCCCCGAAAGAGAATCGCAGATAGCCTTCTTTGCCAAATGCTTTGCCGGGCACTGTTGCAATGTTTGCCTTTTCAAGAAGTTCCATCGCGGCTTCTTCTGAAGTGCGGCCTTGCATTCCGAATAATTCTAGCGATACAAAAAGATACAAACTTGAAGAAGGAATAGAAAGTTTTTTTCCAAACGATTTCTCAAATGTACGGATCACACTATCGCGCCGTTCTTGCATGGCTTCGCATACGCGAGGGATAATCTCGCCGGCATTTTGTATTGCTGATAAGGCCGCCCACTGGCTAATACTTGAGGTGCCGGTTGTACTTTGGCCTTGTAGCATGGAAAGCGTCTTGATCACTTCTTGCGGACCAAGCACAAACCCTACACGCCATCCGGTCATTGCAAAGTGTTTTGAACAGCTTTGGATAATAATTGTGTTTTCTTGAAATTTGGCAAAGGAGCCAGCAGAAACAAATTTTTTTTCATCATATACCAGTCCGCTATACACTTCATCTGAAATAACGATCACGTTTTTTGAGCTTGCCCACTGGAGGATTTTTTCGATTTCATCGCGTGAATAAAGAACACCCGTTGGATTTGATGCATTGTTGAACATCAAAAGTTTTGTTTGGAGCGTCCACGCGCGTTCGAGATCATCAACCGCTAATCTCCAGCCATTTTTTTCATCCGTTGTGATTGATATTGGAATACCTCCAAAAAGCTGCGCCATACTTGGATACGACACCCAGTATGGCGCGGGTATAATCGCTTCGTCGCCGGGTTCCAGAAGCGCTTGGCAGAGCGAAAAAATTCCGAATTTCCCCCCGCATGTCACAATGCTTTGCGTTGCCGTGTAGGAAGTCCCGTACGTCGCATTCATCCATTCTGTTACGGCTGTACGAAGCTCTGGTATTCCTGCAACAGGCGGGTAGTGCGTTTTTCCTTGTTCCATTGCCTTTTGCGCCGCCTCTATCACAAGCGGATGCGTATCTACCATAGGTTCCCCTGCCGCGAGATTATAGACCCGCTCACCCTTTGATTTTTTTTCAAGAGCAAGAGAATTCATTATAACCGATGCGGACGGAGCGACTTTCATGAAGGGTGAAAATTTCATAAAAACAGGGTTTATGGGCGAGGGTTTAGGGTTTAGAAATTTTTTGGATACGCTTTGATTCTTTTAGAATAAGATTCCAGATGGATTTTGTAAATGCCGGGGAGAGGTTATATGTTTTTTCTAGCGATGCGTGGAATTTTTCAAGTTCCTTTTCGCGCGCGGCGTCAGGTATCGTCAGGCAACGTTTTTTCTTGAAGTTTCCTATTTTTTTTGCAATCTCGAATCGTTTTGCAAGAAGTTTGATAATCTGCTCGTCTACCCTGCCAATTTTTTTTCTTAGCGTTTGAAGTGTCATGCAGTTGTTCTTGTTATTGCCTAACGGAGTGAAGAATCCCGTTTTCGTCGGGATCCTTCGTTTGTATTCGGGACGACAATTTTTTTACCACAATAAATGTTGTGAGGTTTGGATGCAGATCTTGGATTCCCTTTTCAAGAGTTGTAAGGCCATACAATTGCCCCGCTCGTGCCGGGGCAATAACCGCCGTGTTGGGCGGAAGAAGACCTTTTGCAAGATCGCGCGCCGCTTTTGCAGTATCTTCCCAGTTTTTCAGTTCAATGCAGGGAAATTCTTGCTTAATGTAACGTTCGCATTGTGAAATTGCTTGAGGGTGAGTCGCAATTGCCGTAATCATTTTTTTTGTTGTGTTTGGCAGTGCAAGCAGGCATTGTTGTACCTCCATCCACACTTCACTAACGAGCTGAAATAGATGACGGCCCATTGCCTCAAAAGCTGTTTGTACAAGACC
>CAZKXN010000006.1:12340-13659 GCA_964556905.1 uncultured Gammaproteobacteria bacterium | reverse complement strand
GCCGCGAGAATTTACAACCGGAAAGATTCCCAAGTCTGCTTTGCCGGTATCAAGTGTTGAAAGAACGCCCTCCATATCAATACAGTATATTATTTCGTGTTCAATCCCCTCGCGATTTGCATACATCAATCCCGCCTCTTCAGAAAAGGAACCCTTGTCACCCGACACTCCAAGCATAATGCGTTTTGAAAGTTTTTGTTTCATGCTTTATGGTTTATGTGTTCTGCGCCTTGTTTCTAAGATAGTGATCAATAATAACCAGAGCCGCCATTCCGTCAACAATCGGCACGGCACGCGGCACAACGCAAGGATCATGCCGACCGACCGCCTCAAATTCTATTGAATTTCCTTTTAGCGTCACAGTGCGCTGTTTTTTTCCAATAGTTGCAGTCGGCTTGAATGCCACGCGAAAGTAAATCGTTTCTCCGTTTGAAATTCCACCCACGACCCCGCCCGCATTGTTTGTTTTTGTGCGAAAATTATCGCGCCTATTTTTGACACATTCATCATTGTGCTTGCTTCCTCGCATGGACACACTATCAAATCCTGATCCAATTTCAAATCCTTTCACCGCATTTATGGAAAGCATTGCTTTGCCAAGATCAGCGTGAAGTTTATCAAACACCGGTTCCCCCAGACCGGCAGGAACATCGCGTATCACTCCCTTAATTATTCCGCCGATAGAATCTTTTTCTTCCTTTATTTTTTCAATGAGACGGATCATGCGTTTGGCGGCTTTTTCGTCAGGGCACCGCACCATATTTCCGTCTATACGTTTTCGGTTTATATGTTTGTGGTCAATATCCGCGCGAATAGATCCTATTTGTTCAACATAGCTTACGAAGGTGATGCCGAATTTTTCTTTCAAAAATTTTTGGGCAATAGCGCCAGCGGCAACGCGCGCAAGAGTTTCTCGAGCTGACGCGCGTCCGCTCCCGCGCCAGTCGCGAAAGCCGTATTTTGCCAAATAGGTAAAATCCGCGTGTGAAGGCCGAAACAGTTTTTTTAACTCTGCGTAGTCTTGCGGCCTAGCATCTTTATTATATGCAAGAAGAAGAATTGGCGTTCCCGTTGTCATCCCATCGCTGACGCCAGAAAGAATATGGATCGTATCGTTTTCACTCCTAGGAGTTGTAAGCGCGTTTTGGCCCGGTCGGCGGCGGTTAAGTTCTTTTTGTATGTCTTTGTGCGAGAGCGTAAGGCCCGGAGGGCATCCGTCAACAACAACGCCAAGCGCGCCGCCGTGCGATTCGCCGCAGGTTGTGATCCGAAATAATTGTCCGAACGAGTTCCCAGGCATATATCGGCTTTCAGATACT
>CAZKXN010000006.1:9376-12330 GCA_964556905.1 uncultured Gammaproteobacteria bacterium | reverse complement strand
AATAATACTTTTTTTACCAACCTGTCATCTACCGGATGCGCCCATTGATTCTCTTTGTGGTACACTCTCCCAACATCTTTCAACAGCACGTATAATGGGCGCTCCTCTCGTTTCTTTTTATCATACTTCGTTGCCGCAATAATATCACGAGGATTCCACTTCTGTAAGGCCACTCTATCGACGCCAGCGGTTTTCAATATGGCTTCTACCTTCTTAAGAGACGAAGATGACAAAATACCAAGTTCATGCGAAATGCGCGCTTCAACAAGCATACCGAGCCCAACCGCAATGCCGTGAAGCACAGAATAGTTGCTTATTTTTTCAATAGCATGTCCTATCGTATGGCCAAAATTCAGCACCATACGTTCGCCTTGTTCTTTTTCATCTCGCTCAACCATTCTTGCTTTTTCTTCCAGCGACGCCCTAATCACATCGTGAATAGCAGTTTTTGATTTTTTTTCCGCAACTTTCAAAATCTGCCGCTCCATGCCGGGGCGCATTGCAAGGCATATTTTTACAGACTCCATAAGTCCTGAACGCATGTGATCGGCAGGCAAGGTTTTGAGATAGGAAGTGTTTACTATAACAGCAGAGGGCTGCCAAAATGCCCCGATCATATTTTTTCCATACAAAGTATCAACCCCTGTTTTTCCTCCAATGGAGCTATCCACCATGGCGAGGAGTGTTGTAGGGATTTGTATGTAGGGAATCCCTCGTAAATAGGTGGAAGCCGTAAATCCTGCCATATCTCCCACGACTCCCCCCCCAAGGGCGAGAATAAGCGTATTTCTGCCGCATTTTTTTCGTAACAGCGCATGATCAAGGCCCGTTTTTGTAGATTGTGTTTTATATATTTCGCCTGCAGGAAATGAAAAGATATGCGTGCGTGAAAATTTATTTTTCAAAATTTTCGCAAGTTCGTTGCCGTATAATGCCTTCACTGTTGAGTCGGTAATTATTGCAAGCGCATAGCTGCGAAATTTTTTTTTGACAATCGGCATTAGGAAAGACAGTGTGTCAGATCCAATGGTAATTGGACAGGTAAGCGCTTGTCTGGAAGGCAGTCGTATTGTGAGTGAATGTTTTTTCATTTTTTCCATGCCGCTATTTCTCGCACAAGAGCATCAGTTTCTTCCCACGAAAGGCAGGGGTCTGTAATGGAAAGCCCCTCGCGGTCAATTGTTTTGCTTGTGCATAGTTCAACCTTTTGCGCGCCTGCTTTTATAAAACTTTCTATCATAAATCCTTTGACGGCATTGCTCAACGCGCGATTATTTTTCAGAAGAGCAAGAACCTCCCGTACCACTTGTGTTTGTCTGCCATATTGTTTTACCCCGTTGACCTTGCAATTGTCGTGGCTTGCGTCAACAAGAATAGCCGGATTTTTTACCCTGTGTGTGCTCAATAATTGCGCCGCCTTTTGAAGATGCACTGTATCATAATTCGGCCCACTACTGCCGCCGCGCAGAACAAGGTGAGCGTATTCATTGCCCCCTGTTTCTATTTGATATCCGTCAAGCACGGCAGTATGAGGATGTTGCGCCGCAATTACGCTATTTACCGCAATATCAAGAGCGCCGTTTGTGGGATTTTTCATTCCCGCGGCACAATCAACAGCGGACGCAAAAATCCGATGCTCTTGATCTTCAGCGCTTCGCGCGCCAATCGCAACCCAGGAAAGCAATTCAATAAAACCTCTGGCATTATGCGTAAACACAGCTTCATCCGCTATCGCAAGCCCAAGTTCAACTATTTCAACCATAAGTTTTCTAGAATACGCAATGCCTTTTTCTATATCCGGAGCCAAAAACGGATCCGGCTGATTTACAGGCCCTGTCCACCCCTTCGTGGTTCTAGGTTTTTGGATGTACACGCGAAGTATAATTTTAAGGAAGTCTTTTACTTCATCCTGCAAGTTTTTCAGTTTACAAGCGTATTCCCGCACAGCTTCGTATGGCCACGCCGAGCAAGGCCCTACGATAATCAAAAAACGGTTGTCCTTGAGGGCAAGAATATTTTTTACCTCCTGTCTGTCTTCCGCGATTCTCGCGTGGCCGTGCGCAGACAGAGGATATGCATTGATGATTTCTTCAGCAGAAGGGAGCTTTTTTATTATGGAGATATTCATGTTGTGGATAGAATTTTACTCGGAGCGGTTATTTATATTTTTGAGCTGATTTTTTAGGAAAATTTTGAGACTCTGTTTTATGTTTTTTGGGATTTGTGAACCTGTCCATATAGTAATCTGACTAAGAGCTTGCGCAAGAAACATGTCAATGCCGGAAATAGCGCGCGCGCCGGCGCGTTTGGCCTCACGCAGCATGCGCGTTTGAACAGGAGAATACAATACATCAAAAACAACCTGACCTGGAACGAATCGGTAGTTCTCAAGCGGTGTGCGGTTGCTGTTTGGATACATACCAACAGGTGTTGCGTTAATAATAATATCAAACGGCATATTTCGCATTTTTTGTCCGGAAATGACAGCACCCCCAAATGCGCGCACGAGAATGTCAGCGTTTTTTTTCGTTCTATTGTGAATAAAAAGTTCTCCGTTATTTTTTGCACTAACATATGCCGCCACGCGGGCGGCTCCGCCAGCGCCAAGCAAAAGGATCCGTTTTTTTTGTATTGCAACATCGCAGAGCGCCGCGCTAACACCCTCAATATCCGTATTGTATCCAATGAGCACTCCACCCTTATTCACGATTGTGTTTACCGCGCCCACCTCGGAAGCGTCTTGGCGGATTTCATCAAGATATTTTTTTATTATTTCTTTATGCGGCATGGTTACTGTTATCAGATGAATAGGCAATGTTTTTATCGCGCGCACAAGCGAAGCGAGATCATGCGATTCAAAAGCGAGCATTGCCGCGTCAATTCCGAGAAGTTTATATGCGCGGGCATGAAGAGCGGGGCTTTGAGAGTGCGTAAGCGGGTATCCGATTGTCGCA
>CAZKXN010000006.1:6858-9366 GCA_964556905.1 uncultured Gammaproteobacteria bacterium | reverse complement strand
CATAGAGATTTATATTTTTTTATCTCTTTTTAGGATGACGGAAAAAACGGATAAGAATTTTAACCGCCTCCTCATAGCCCTTTTCTTTTTTTCCGCTCACGTGAGCTATACATGCAGGCGCCACCACAGAATATTGCCGCCATTTTTCCCGTGTTTTAATATTAGAAAGGTGGACCTCAACGCATGGCAGGTCAGTATCAATCAGTGCGTCATGAAGCGCGTAGCTGTAATGCGCAAGCGCGCCGGGGTTGATGATAATACCATTTGCGTTTTTTGCGTTTTTTTGTATCCAGTCAATCAGCACACCTTCATGGTTTGACTGGATAGCCGCCGTATCATAGCCGTTTTGAAATGCTTTTTGTTTAACAATGGTTTCAATGTCAGCAAGAGTTAGCATGCCATAGTGGCGCGCATCTCTTTGCCCCAAAAGATTCAAATTCGGTCCGTGAACGAGAAGAATTTTTTTCATATAAAAGTATGTTGGAGGGCTTTTACAACGGCTTCCACTGTTTCAGAAATTTTTCCGTTGTTTTCCACTCGTATAGTTGCCAATTCCTCATATATTTTTTTGCGTTCATCCCATACACGCGAAAAGGATTCGTATGAATTTTCATCAGGAGAAAGAAATGCTGGCTTTCCGGAAAGCATAATGCGTTCATAAACTGCTTCTTTGGGGCTCGTGATGTGTACAACTGTTTGACCTTTCAGAATTTTTTGATTTTTCGGATTGGTAGGAGCGCCGCCTCCAAGAGAAATCACCTTTGTCGGGCTACCGGCAAGTATATCAGCAAGCGTTTCGTGTTCCAGAGCTCGAAATGCCCGTTCTCCGATTTGCCCGAAAATTTTTCGGCAAGCCGCTAAACATCCGCTTGTATTTTTGTATCTCTTTTCCACTTCCCGATCAAGATCAATCAATGTCAGCGACAATTTTTGTGCAAGCAGTTTTGCTATTGTTGACTTTCCAACATGTTTGAATCCGATAAGAATGATGTGCATATAAGAGGGTTTAGGGTAGAGGGTTTAGGGTAGAGGGCGAGTCGGTGCAATGGACTGTCGCGCCAAGGATTTGCATGGTTTCTATGAATTTCGGAAAAGTTTTTGTTATTCCATCCGCTTTTTGTATAATGGTTTCTCCTTGCGCAATAAGCCCCGCCACTGTAAGCGCCATAATTGTTCTGTGGTCATCCCAGCCGCGCACGATATTCCCGCGTAATGTGCTTTGAGAAACAGAAATACCATCAGGAAATTGTTGAATATTCGCCCCAAGCTTTGAGAGCTCGGAAAACATTGATTGTATTCTGTCTGTTTCTTTTCGGCGTGCATGCGCAACATTATACAAACGTGTTGTTCCGCGCGCGCGTGTTCCCGCAACAGCAAGTGTTGGCACAAGGTCTGGGATGTCATTGCAGTCTATTTCCATTCCTTCAAGTTCTTGTCCGCCGCGGATCTTGAGCGTGGATCCTTCACTTGCAATATCTGCCCCCATTGTCCGGAGTATCGGAATCAGCTTTTTATCTCCCTGCGGATCACTCATATCAATGTTTGTAAGCAGTATTTCTCCCTCTGTGAGCGCGCCTGCGGCTATTATGTACGAAGCTCCTGAAAAGTCTGCGGCGATCTCCGTATCAAACGGCGCATACTGTTGATCTCCTTTGACAGTAATAATGTCGCTTTCTCCGATTCTTTCCCATGTGTATGCCATACCGCGCGCTGAAAGCCAGCAGGCAGTCATGTCCGCATACGGCCGTTCATTGAGACTTTCCACCCTAATATGCGACTCCTGTTTTGCGCATGGCAAAGCAAGAAGGAGCGCGGAAAGAAATTGCGATGTCGTGCCGTCAACAGCAGTTCTTCCACCTTTCAAAGCTCCGGAAATTTCTATGGGCCACTGGCATTCGGAAGAAGCGATGCGTATATTCATGCCAAGATTTTTAAGCGCGTCAGTCAACGACTTGATTTGCCGCGCGCGCATTTGCTCTCCGCAGTCAAGGACGTATGGCGCTAGATTCTGGTTAGCAAGTCCAAGGATCGGGGCAAGGAATCGTGTTGTAATTCCAGAATTGCCAGTGTTAAATTTTTTTGTTAACGGAGCTAACGGAACCCCCGTGCTTTCTATTGTTATTGCATATTCTCTGCCATGTTCGGATTCAGCGATGCGCGCTCCAAGATTTTTACACACATCAATGCACGCTTGAGTATCATCAGACTGAAGGGCGTTGCATATTTTGCTTTTCCCTTTTGCAAGCGTCGCAATATAAAGCGCGCGAATCGTTTGCGATTTTGATCCAGGAGGAGACACTGACCCATTTAAGCGACCTGATTGTTTTATGTGAAGGTTCATAAACAAAAAAACCTCATGTTTGAGGTTTTTACGGCGTTTTTTTATTTTAATATAGCTATGCGCCAATAAAACCTCGTGTGGAGAGGATTTCAAAAGAGAAGCCAAAAAAGAATTTATTGACGTATGTACTCATAGTGTATAGTATGAAGCATTGCGGGGATATGTGT
>CAZKXN010000006.1:0-6834 GCA_964556905.1 uncultured Gammaproteobacteria bacterium | reverse complement strand
GATCTCTTCGTAGTTTGGTTTCAAGTCATCCAGCATTTTTTGGAAAATGAAATTAGCATACAACCGCCAGATTGTTTCTCTTATCAAGACAGGAGGTGTTGGCATATTGCCGACAGACACCATATATGGCCTTGTTGGTTCTGCATTGATCCCAAAGGCCGTAAAAAGGATTTATAAGATCCGTGCGCGCGATCTCGGCAAGCCCATGATTATTTTAATTGCATCCGGCAAACAAGTGCGGCTATTTGGAGCGCGTCCCTCGGTTTTCGCTAGAAGGGTTATAAAAAAGGTTTGGCCCGGACCCGTAAGCATTATTCTCTCCTGTAAAAGTAAAAAGTTTTTGTATCTTCATCGCGGCAAGAAAAGTCTTGCATTTCGCGTTCCTGCCCATAACGGTTTAAGAAACTTTCTCAAAAAAACAGGCCCGCTTGTCGCCCCAAGCGCAAATATGGCCGGCAAGCCCCCTGCGCAAACCATTATGCAGGCGCGCGCATATTTTGGAAACGCGATTGATTTTTATATTTCAGGCAAAAAAAGGAAATCTGCGCCGTCAACAGTTATTTCTTTAACCAAAGGCAAGTTAATAATGAAAAGAAAAGGGCTTATTTCTGTTTTTAATTCCCTTGGGGATAAGTAGTATTCCAACGCTTTGCAAAAAGGTGTATAATAGATATTAGAAAAGTCGAATTCATAAATTCGTGAGTATTTTAGTTTTTAGTATCTCAACATCATTGGGATCTTTAATTCATAAGTCGTTTACTAAACCTATGCGTAAACAGACTTTTTTTGTTTTTTTTAATATCGTTACGATCGTGAGTTTGATCGTGAGTTTGGCCTTGCCGTCAGGCACATTGGCGCAAATGCCCCCTCCTGGGGGATCTATGCCCTCACCTCCGTCAAGTCCGCCGCCCCCACCTCCGTCAAGTCCGCCACCGCCACCTCCGTCAAGTCCGCCACCGTCAAGCCCTCCTCCGTCAGGAGATAGTTTTTCGCAACCACCGCCAAGTGGCCAACAACCACCGCCAAGTGGCCAACAACCTCCCAGCGGCGGTCTTAATGGACAAATGCCAAGTGGCCAACAGCCTCCCAGCGGTCAAATGCCCGGTGGTCAGCAACCAAGCGGCCAACAACCTTCAAGCGGTCAAATGCCCGGTGGTCAGCAACCCGGTGGCCAACCACCGCCAAGCGGCCAAATGCCCGGTGGTCAGCAACCCGGTGGCCAACAACCGCCAAGCGGCCAAATGCCCGGCGGCCAACAACCTGGTGAATTTCCAGGCATGGGTCCTGGCAAAGAAGGTCAATTTCCAGGTAAAGGTGCAACTGAAGGTCAATTTCCAGGAACCGGCGGCAAATCCGGTGAAATGGGTATTCCCGGCGAATTTCCGGGCATGGAATCCGGCAAAGAAGGCGAATTTCCAGGAACTGGCGCAGGAAAATCTGCATTTTCACAATTTAAGTTAGAACCGTGCCCAGAAGGACAAACTCCTTCACCGTCAAAACCATGTTTGTTTTCTCCAAAAGGAGAACTAAAGCAAGAATTTTCTTTTTCCCATGAAGGAGAAAAAGCAAAAAGTTTCGGCAGAAATGCGCTTGATGCTCTTGGCAAACTTGAAGGATTAAAAGGTATTGACCAGTCAAAAAAGCAAGAGCTTATTCAGGGAACACAGACCTTGGTTGACGAGCTTAATAAAAAGCTAGAGCAAGGAGACACCGCGGCCATTGAACAGCTTCAGGATCAAATCAGACAAAAACAGCAAGAAGCAACACAGGCGGCTCCGCCAAGCCAATTCTTGAAGAGTTTTGATCAGGACCTGAAAGAATTCAATAAATTTATGCCCCAAGCATTCGGCGCTCCTTCCACAGCAGGAAAGCCCGGAGAAAAAGGGACAAAAGGAACATTTCCAGGATTTGGATTGCCATTTGCCCTTGGAACCACTCCTTCAGGAGTTACACAAGCGCCTGGGTTAGCTCAAAAAGGACAACTGCCTCCGGGACAGCAAAAGGGAGGTCAGCAGCAATTTCAGCAACAGCAGTTTGCCGCCGCGCAAAGTTTTGACTTCACTGCAAACTCCAATATCGCAAGCCGATTTGCCGAAAAAGCAAAAGATGCTTGTTCCGGAGCAGAAGCATCAGAAGAATGCGGTAATTTGATTGCGAAGATGAACCAGTTCAATAATGTAGACGAGCTTAAGTTTCAACAGGGCCAGATAAAAGATCTGTCGCAAACTGAAGTCCAAAACAATCTTAACAGATTCCAGACAGGGCTTGAAAAACTTGAGACAGGATTTAATAAACTAGAACAGTTTGGATTTAAGGTTGATGATAAATACAAAAAAGATATTGGGAAATTCCGTACGGTTGTTGAAGACTCATTCAAGCAAAACGAACAGAGTGACACAAAGGGCCTTGAAAAGAATATAAAGCAGTTTGGAAAATTTTCTTCCCTTACGCAAGGATTTTCCGTATTTCAACAAGATGCGCCCCCTCCGACAGTCAGAGTAAATGAAGAGCTTGAACGCACGCAAGCTATGTCTGTATTTGCGCAAAAGGCTCTCGGAGAAGCAAAGAAGTATGGTCTGGGAAAAGCCGCTTCAGCGCTTGAGAAGAATGTTGGAAATGCCTTGAAATTGTCGTCCGCGCTTCAAAGCGGTCTTGAGATTAACGATACATCCCTTATTACGCCGGCATTTGATTTTATGCAGCAGAGTCAGGCAGACCTTGAGGGTGAAATGCAAAAAATCTATCAAGAGGTAGGGAAAAAGAAGTATAAGGAAGAGCTTGCAGAAAAAGTAAAGGATGCGGACAAAGCGTTTGATTCCTTTAGGGAGCTATCAAACCAAGTGCCGAAGCCGTTCCGTAAGGTGTGGGATACAATGCTGAAAGGCGCTGAAAAGTCTTTACAGGCAACAGAGAAAGCCGGCAAAAAGGAAGGCGCAAAAGAAGAAAAATGGGCGCAGAGTTTTTCAGCAGGCGCTCAAATGAAGCAGTTTGCCGAACAATTTGATTTAGAGCTTCCAGACGAGGCAAAAAGTTTTTTTGAAGAAGAACAGGCGGATATTTCAGGCATTGAAGATAAGCTTGGAGAAGATACAAAAGGCATTGAGGTTGCGAAAAACCTTATTGCCAATTTGCCCGCAGGAGCAGCGCCTCACATGCAAAAAACATTTGCGCAGCTTGATCCCATTACATTGACTTTGGTTGGAAAAGTAGGACAGGAAAAACCAGAGGCGATGCAGAGCATGGTTGAAAAGGTTGCGTTTATGCCAGAAAAGCTTCGCGTGGATGTGTTAACAGAACACGCAGAAGTGTTGGATGAAATAGGAAAAGTGGAAAGTGAGATAAAACTGCTTCAAGAAGAAGTTGAAGACATTGATCCAACCGTGATAACCGTCCTTGAATCAAAATTGGATCAGGTTTCACAAGAGATTCTCCCGCCGCTGTATGCTGCGCAAGTTGACGATCTTGCCGAGGCGCTTCGCGAACAACTTGCAGAAGTGGAAGATCCCATTGAGGCGGAAGGGTATATTGGCAACTTTGTCCAGACTGTGGATTCTTACCTTACTGCCGCAGATACACTGAAAGTTCAAGAAGGCATGATGCCGTTTACGAATGTAAACGAGGAACATTCGCTGTTTGATGAAGCAATGACGTTGAAAGAAGAAGGCGCGCTTAATTCACTAAAGACCGCAAATGGCAAGATTGATTTAAAGAGAAAAATTCAGAAAAAAGAATTCAATGCCATAATAAACAAGGCGGTCGGCAAGTCAGTGCTTCCCACAAAAGCCAGAGGAACACCCAAAAACATTGACCTTCTTGCAAACACCTTCAAAGCTTTTAATGTGACTGATCTGCCAAAGGACTCCAAACAGGTTGTAGAACTTGCGCAGAGTTTTGGCATTGAGGGTATTACTGTTGCAAATCTTTCTGCACCCGCAACAGTAGCCGACGCTCTTGAAGTTATAGGAAGCATTGAGCAGAGCGCTGGAGCTCTTGCTCTTTAGGCGAAGGAAAAACAAGGGACGAATAAGCAAAAAGACCCTCTGATGATTATCAGAGGGTCTTTTGATATGCTATACTGTTTTTAGACTTTTATGCCAAACTCTGAAAAAATTATCAAAAAGGTTGCAGAAGCCCCAGCGATTGCTTTAAAAAAAGCAGTTGAAGGAACTCATGCGCTCGCAAAAGAGATCGGGAACAAACGTCCCCTCAAAAGGGCTCGGAGTTTTTGGCACATGCTGGGGCCTGGGCTTACCACAGGCGCTTCAGACGATGACCCAGTTGGCATTGCAACATATTCTCAAGCAGGCGCCAAGTACGGCAACCAGCTTTTGTGGCTTAGCGGACTTACATTTCCCTTGATGGCAATAGTGCAGGAAATGTGCGCTCGCATTGGGCTCGTCACCGGCAAAGGGCTTGCCGCAAACATCCGCCAATACTTTCCTCGCTGGGTGCTTATTGTCTGCACAACATTGTTATTCGCAGCAAACACATTCAATTTAGGAGTTGATCTTGGAGCAATGGCAAAAGCAGTTCAGCTTATTATCCCAACAGTGAGCTTTTCATTTCTTGTGATTTTTTTTACCTTCGCAAGCCTTTTACTGCAAATTTTTTCTACTTATGCCCGCTATGCCAAGTATTTGAAGTATTTCGCCCTCTTTCTTTTTTCGTATGTGTTTTCCGCACTCCTTATTTCCGGACTTGACTGGAATGCTATTCTTTTTTCCACATTAATTCCCTCCATTACATTTTCGCGCGACCAGATCATTTTGATCTGCGGCATACTGGGAACAACCATTTCTCCGTATCTTTTCTTTTGGCAGACATCCCAGGAAGTTGAAGAAGAGATATTGCAGGGCCATACTACGCTTGCGCAAAGGCGCGGTGCGACCACGGAAGAAATACGGCACATGCGCATTGATGTGTGGACAGGAATGTTTTTTTCAAACCTTATCATGTTTTTTATTATTGTTGCTTCAGCAGGCACTTTGTTTTCTCAAGGCATTACGACAATACAGTCAGCGGCTGACGCCGCCGCGGCGCTTCAGCCGTTTGCTGGCAATGCAAGCTACCTCTTTTTTGCGCTTGGCATTGTTGGGACAGGATTACTGGCAGTTCCGGTATTGGCGGGCTCTGCTTCTTATGCGGTTGCGGAAAGCTTCGGATGGAAACAGGGATTGTTTTATAAACTCAATCAAGCGTATGCGTTTTACGGAGTGTTGATTATTGCCATGCTTGTTGGCTTGCTTATTAATTTTATTGGCATTGATCCGATTAAAGCGCTTTTGTATTCAGCAGTAATCAATGGGCTGATTGCGCCGTTTGTATTAGCGCTTATTCTTTTAATAAGCGGCAATAAAAAAATCATGGGCGCATGGCACAATGGCGCCCTTACGCAGATTCTTGGATGGTGCATTACTGCGGTGATGATTTTCGCAGGGCTTGCAACCATCGGCGCATTACTGCCCTTCTCTTGACGGCAGAGGCTTTTCGGGGCAATAATAGAAAGTCGTTTGTGATTTTTGCGGGTATCGTATAATGGTTATTATGCCACTCTTCCAAAGTGGAAATGGGGGTCCGATTCCCCCTACCCGCTCCATGACAAAAAACCATGATCTTTATGACCGCTGTTTTTGTTATTTGAGATAGGTTGTAGCGACAAAAGGGTGGCTGCCGCGCTGGAATCGGACGGACTTGCTGACAACTGGGGGGGGCAACACAACAGCTCTATTTTTGCTGACTCAACCTAACAGTATGCACGTTCTTGTTTTATTTGGTGTTGCACTAAGCATTGTTGCGCATTTTTCGTACATTAAAGATACGGTGCGGGGCGACACAAAACCAAACAGAGTGTCGTGGCTTATGTGGTCAATAGCACCATTGATCGCAAGCGGCGCCGCGCTTACCAACGGTGTGCGGTGGGCGGCTATCCCCACACTCGGAGAGGCGCTTATATCACTCGCGGTATTTTTCGCATCTTTTGTGAATCCACGCGCATACTGGAAACTACGGAGCTTTGATTATG
This sequence comes from uncultured Gammaproteobacteria bacterium, assembly GCA_964556905.1. Taxonomy (GTDB): domain Bacteria; phylum Patescibacteriota; class Patescibacteriia; order JACQRZ01; family JACQRZ01; genus JACQSA01. The sequence continues at coordinate 812 of CAZKXN010000006.1, read as the reverse complement.
TATGCGGAACTCTTTCCTGCGTTGCGCTTGTGATGTGGTTGGCGATGCGAGAACCGAATCTTGCAATTATATTTTCTATCGCAAGCGATGCGCTTGCCACCATGCCTACAATCGTAAAATCATGGAAAAGCCCGGAATCTGAATCTGGTTTTGTATATATCGGCGCACTTGCAGCGACACTCACCAGTTTTGCAGGCGTTCAAAGCGGATTGTTCTCCGAATACGCATTTCCTGTATTTCTTGTTATAAGCAACAGCGCGCTGATTTTTGCAGTGTATCGCCATCGTTTTTTCAAAGGACACATCTGTGTTGCCGTAAGAGAAAAAAACAAATGAGGTGAAACGTCTAATATGAGACAGACCCGGCACAACTGCCCAAGAGCAGTCTAATTGAATCGCTTTTGGCATTCCCGCCCCTCGTGGGCACTTTGGGACAAACTCCGGCGTGCTGCTCTTCCCGTGTTCGGCCTGCCCGCGCGTGGGGACGGGAATGACAATTCTGGCAAGCTCGGGATTGGTCTGCAATGACAAAGAGAGCGTTTCGTGATTCAGTATTTAGAATAAAAAGCTCCGGAAGCGTATTCCGGAGGATAGATGGATCTCTAATTTTACAGTCAAAGAACCTCGCCTGGCTTAAGATAAACGATAATGAACATAAAACTAGGATCCCTATCAGGAATGGACAGTTCTTTTTTAAAAAGGTGGAATTTTACATTTCCCGGATACAGCTTTGGAGCAACTTGCTCTAAAAAGCCCAACATCATGACAACGGGCAACCCACTTACATCACCCACCCCGTAAAAACCACCAGAT
>CAZKXN010000005.1:18065-22216 GCA_964556905.1 uncultured Gammaproteobacteria bacterium | reverse complement strand
GACCTGCCACAGTGTGCACCGGAACTGCGTCGCAATGCAGTTCGTCTGCTCTGTGCCCGGGAAAAGGGACGCAAGGAGCATTTGGATGTCCTGAAGGACAGACAAAGTGCGCGGATAATATTTGCCGTGTTTTCACGGATCCGGCATGCAAAGCCGCCGCGTGCAATAACGACGCAAATTGCAGTGTGGACGAGTCATGCTCGTGCGGAGATTGTTTTGGAAAGCAGAGTTCTTGCCAGTCGGGATTTGCGTGCAGTAAGACGACCAAATCATGCCAGGCAACAGTGAGCGCGCAGACCGTTTCGCGCGCAAACGCGAGATGCGATATTTCCGCGCCGGCGGAAGCTGTGGTAGGCACGGTATTTTCTTCTCGCATTAGTTTGCGAAATACCGGTTCGCTTGCTTGGGATCCGGTGAGTTTCAATATTTCAACGCAGAACCCGGCGTATAATACGCTGTGGGGCCGCGATACAGCCGCTCTTCCTGCCGCGGTACAGCCAAATGCGAACGCCGAAATAACGATTCAAGGGACTGCTCCGGCGGCTCCGGGAACGTATGTATTTTCATGGCAGCTGCGCAAAGGGAATGAATGGATTGGAGAACAATGCTCGCGCAACATTCGGGTTATTATTCCTTCCGCAGGAGCGGCGTGCAATAACAATTCACGATGCGAGGTAAAGGAGTCGTGCACCTGCAATGATTGCTCTCTCAAGCAAGAGTGCGCAGTCCTTGTTTCTGCGCCGCCGCCAATTCAGTGCGGTAATGGCATTATTGAAACGGGCGAAGCGTGCGACGACGGCGACAGCAATGATGCCAATGCGTGCAAAAATTCCTGCCAACCAAATCCAAATCAGTGCGGCAATAGGATAAAAGAAACGGGCGAAGCGTGCGACGACGGCGATCATGACGATACAAACGGATGTAAAAATAATTGTACTGTCCCGGCTGATTTGTCGCCTCAATGCGGCAATGGAAAAAGAGAAGGGAACGAGCAGTGCGATGACAAAAATCAAAATAATACTGACGCATGCCGCGATGATTGCACTTCTAATCCGACAGGGTGCGGAAATTCTATACGTGAGGCCATAGAGCAATGCGACGACGGGGATACTATAAATGATAACGCGTGCAGAGATGACTGCACACGCAACCTTCCAGGCGGGGCTGTATGCAGAAATGGCGTTCGCGAAGATCCGGAACAATGCGACGACGGGGATATTGATCATACGAACGCATGTCGCAATGATTGCCGCGGGAATGCGGGTCAATGCGGGAACGGCATGAAGGAAAGGGGCGAAGCGTGCGACGACGGGGATAAAAACGACGGCAATGGCTGTAAAAATAATTGCACAGCGCGTGACAATTTTTGCGGCAACGGGAAGAAAGAGGGCGCAGAGGAGTGTGATGATGGCGACAAAATAGGAAATAATCAGTGCAAGAACGACTGCACATTAAATCGTACAGGTCCGATATGCGGAAATTCCGCGCGGGAAGCGCAAGAACAATGCGATGACGGTAATATAGACAATACTGACGCGTGCCGCGCAGACTGTGTTGGAAATCCAAAGTTTTGCGGCAATGGGTTGAAAGAGGAGGGCGAAGCGTGCGACGACGGTGACGGCAATGACGCCAATGCGTGCAAAAATTCCTGCCAGCCAAACCCAAATCAGTGCGGGAATGGCGCGCAAGAAGGTGGCGAAGCGTGCGACGACGGGGATAGAGTTGATAAAAACAAATGTTCAAATGAGTGCAATGAAGCGATAGGGCCATACTGCGGAGATGCCATACGTAAGGACCCGGAACAATGCGACGACGGCAACCAAGAAAATACTGATGATTGCAGAGTGGATTGCATAGGACCTTCAAAGACCGAGCTATGCGGAAACGGCGCAAGGGAAGGGGGCGAAGCGTGCGACGACGGTGATGACGACAATACAAATGCGTGCAAAAATTCGTGCCAGCCAAACCCAAATCAGTGCGGGAATGGCGCGCAAGAAGGTGGCGAAGCGTGCGACGACGGCGACAGGATTAGTAATGACGAGTGTCGCAATGACTGCACGCTTGCCATTCCAAAACCAAATAATGCCCGCTGCACTCTTACAGCGCCGCATACGATTCGCATTGCTCCAAACGAGTTTCAGACAGGGCACCCTTTTGCCGCGCAATTGAAATTAGAAAATACAGGCACAAAGACATGGAGCGCCACCACAACTCCTGCATACACTATTCATTCGGACTCGCCATTGGATAATAATTTTTGGTCAAAGACAAACATTCCTTTTCCAGCGAATAAACAGAGCGTAACGCCTGGCGGATTTTTGGATTTTTCCGTATCATTAATTGCTCCTGTGGTGAGCGGCGAGTATCCGCTTCATTGGCAGATCATGGAGGGCGATTCTGCAGTTGGCGAACGGTGTATGTCTACTGTAAAGATTGAACCGGAATTTACAAACGACGCGGCGTGTACAATCACAGCAGATCCATTGTGCGGCGATGGCGTGCGAGAAGGCCAAGAGCAGTGCGACGACGGCGATCGTGTGGATATAAATACATGCACCAATACGTGCGCTGTTAGAGATCCTAGCGGTTCACTTTGCGGCAATGGCATAAAAGAAACAGGGGAGCAGTGCGATGACGGGAACAGTAAAAACAATGACCGATGCAGAACGGATTGCGTTGTCAATACCGCCTTTTGCGGCAATGGATTAAAAGAAGGAACAGAAAGTTGTGATGACGGCAATACAGACAATACTGACGCGTGCACAAATACATGCACTAGACGCAGTATTACATGCGGAAACGGTATTCGTGAAATAGGGGAACAATGCGATGATGGCAATACAGACAATACTGACGCGTGCACAAATGCATGCACCCGCAATGCGGGTCTTTGCGGAAATGGTGTGATTGAGAGTCCGGAAGCGTGCGACGACGGGGATCGCGTGGATATAAATGCATGCACCAATACGTGCACTGTTAGAGATCCTAGCGGCGCACTTTGCGGCAATGGCGATAAGGAGGAGGGAGAATCTTGCGACGACGGAAATGTTGTGAATACTGATACGTGCCGCAATGACTGCAGTTATTTTGTCGGAGTATGCGGAAACGGCCTAAAAGAAGGCAGTGAACAGTGTGATGACGGGGATAGAGTAGACAAAAATCAATGCAGTAATGCTTGCGTTATCCGTTCTGCTCCGGAGCCGTTTTGCACAAATGGCGCTGTTGAAACAGGAGAGGACTGCGACGATGGCAATAATTCAAACGCAGACCAGTGCCGCACAGACTGCCGAATAAACACTAACTTTTGCGGCAATGGGCTGATAGATGGGCAAGAAAGCTGTGACGATGGAAATAGGGATTCTTTAGATTCTTGCACCAATCAATGCACAGCCCAGCCAGCGTCTCTTGTGCCAGACAAAGATTTTGTTCTGCAATTTAATGTCAAAAATACGGGAACAAAAACATGGAATCCAACAACTCATACTTTTGGCTTGCGAAGTTCCGGAAATGCGAGTATTTCGGAGCTTGAAACCATTCCTTTGCGAACATCAGTGTCTCCCGGAGGCGTGATGAACTTTGGCGTAAGGCCGTATACGCCGAGGTTTAGCGGGGTAGTGCCTCTTGCATTGCAGATGAAAGAGGGCTCTGTATGGTTTGGAGAGCAGTGCAGGAAATCTATTCGTTTGCCAGAGCCGACGAGCGTAGAAAATATAAAACCCGATATTGCGTTGATACAAAAGATTGAACTATATGTGAACGCGTATCCGACCGCAACTACTACTGACCTATTCACGTGTTCGCTTGAAAATGGGTGTGATGATGATATTGCCGTTGGCACAGCAGGAAATCAGCACATATATCGCTTAAAAGCGCTTGGGGAAAATGGAAATGAAATCACTGCAAAAAGCATTCAATGGAGTTCTTCTTCCAATATTATCACGCTTTCATCGCCAACAAACACACAAACAATACAAGTGATGCCAAAATCACAAAACGGAACTTCAAGTGTAAGAGTTGCAGTAAAAGGATATAATAATGAAAATCTGTTAGGAGAAATTATTGTAGAGAACTTATTTACCACTCCTACCACAGGCACTACCACTCCTACCACAGGCACTACCACTCCTACCACAGGCACTACCACTCCTACC
>CAZKXN010000005.1:0-17965 GCA_964556905.1 uncultured Gammaproteobacteria bacterium | reverse complement strand
CCTACCACAGGCACTACCACTCCTACCACAGGCACTACCACTCCTACCACAGGCATAACTCCTGATGAACAGCAAAAAATTCTTTCCATTGAAACAATCCGTATAACTTCTAATGGTGATTCGCTTATTGCTGACGCATTTGGCTGTATTGGCAATACATGCGCGGATGATGTTGACTCTTCGCGTGCAGGCAATCAGCATCGCATAGCGGCAGAATTTTTTGACGCAAACCATAAGGCAGTTTCTCTTGATGATCGCCGCATTTCATGGACAGTTACTGGACAGAAGAACATAATTGCTCTTTCTCAAAATTTCGGAAAAACAATCTTTGCGACAAACACAGATCAGGAAGGTATGGCATGGATTAAGCTTTCTATTCAAGGGTCAAACAGAACAAGGCAAATTATCGTTTTTAATAAATACCCCCGCCGTGAATGTCTGGGTGCGCGCGCAGATTGCATTGGAGGACCGGATCAGCAAGGTGATCGGGCAAAACTTGGGTCTGTTGTTATTGAAGCGAATGACCGTCCGCTTTCCCCTGATCGGTTTACTTGTTTTGGCAATGCGTGCACAAATGACAGACAGCAGACTTCGGGAAATCAGCGAACCTATCAGATTCGTCTTCATGCTGAAAATAACAGTATCTTCTCTTTAGATAATGTTGAGAATATTGACTGGAATATTTCAGATACAGATTCATTTGTCGCATCCTCTCCGCAAGGGCTAAAAGGAGAAACAATATCTCTTACTAATACAGAGGTGAGAGGAAATGCGACTCTCTCCGCTTTTGTTACCCCAAAACAAGGATACGGGAATCCCATAAACGTTCCTATTACTATTAACAATTCCCCGGACCAATTTCAAGTCCGCGATATTTTTATATCCACAAATGGGCAATTCCTTAACCAGGATGCGTTTGGGTGTGCGGGGGACGCTTGTGCAGAAGATGACCGCAATACCGCGCAAGCAGGCAACCAGCATGAACTTAAGGCATTTGTTGCAGACTCAAGCGGCCGTTTTCTTTCACTTGACTCTGAAAAAGTTCATTGGAGCGTTAGCGGGGAAAATGAAGTCATCAATCTCTCTTCTACTTCCGGCTCAACAGTGTATGCCACAAATACTGCAAAAAAAGGTTCTGTCGTTGTAACTGTCAGTGTTGAAGGAGTATCTGCTATTGGCTCTCTTGCCATAGAAAACAAGCATCCGTATAAGAAGTGTATGGAAATTTTACGAACAGGAGATGAGGGAGAAGATATCACGGACAGAATGTGCACAGGATTTCCTGATAAGCAAGGCAACCCGCAGATTCTTGAAACTCCTGTGATTGATGCGAAGGGCAGACCAATTCCTATTGATCGGTTTACTTGTTTCGGCGCGGCGTGTCCTGATAGTATTGATAAGTCTTCTGCGGCTAATGCAAATCGGCATTTTTACCAACTGCGTTTGCACGCGCAAAACAATTCACTCCTTGCTCTTGCTAAAATCAAAAGAATACAGTGGAACTTGAGCCCTACGCAAGCGTTTACAGACTTATACGTACCAGACCTAAATAAAGGGGAGTTTGTTACGCTCAAAAATACAAACACTCCGGGAACTGCAATTCTTACTGCAAGCATTATCCCTGTTGGCGGAGCTGTGCAAACAGCAGAGATTGTATTGGTTAATGACGTGAAAATGCTAGAAGCAGAAGTAACGCCGCCAACAGCCCAATCTCCTAGCGCCCAATGCAAAAATGGATCGCCAGATGGAGTAAAAGCCGTTGGAGAGCAATGCGATGACGGTGATGGCAATGACGCTAATGCGTGCAAAAATTCGTGCCAAGGAAACAGCGGCTTTTGCGGCAACGGCGTAAAGGATATTGGCGAATATTGCGACGACGGGGATCTGGACAATTCAAATCAATGCCCGAATGATTGTTCAGATTGCGCTCGGTCTTGGCAGGCAGATACAGGCACAACCACGCCTGCGAATCCTGCTAATACGTATCAATTCAATCTTTCATATTGCGCGCAGGGAAAAGGAAAAAAACTTTCTGAATTGCTTATATCGCCGACAAAAGTAGGAGCGCGAGCGGTTCCTGAAGCTCAAGAACCTGCTTTGGAAGAATATTTTTACCGAATGGCTGACTCGTCAAATCATGACGTGGTAATTCTTAAAGTGTTTGATAACAGCAACCTTCTTGCTCCTCTTGTATGGTACAAAAAAAATAGCATAAATCCAGGCGAACAGCCCGCGCCTATTTTAATTGACGGTTTTCCCGGCTTAAGAGATTCATCAGGTGTATATGCCGCTATTCCAACCCTTAATGCTGACGGATCGTTTAAGGGGTCGTATATTTTGCATTTTACCACTAATAAAGGAGCGGTTTCCGGCACAAAGGATATTTTGAACGCAATTGTCCAGAAGGCAAAATTTGCAATTAGCATTACAGATTCCATGCGAGCCGCATCGCTTCGCCGCGACATGCAACGTATCGCGGATATTGGTTTTATTGAGTATGTTTTAGATTCGTACAAAGAACGTGTCGGATGCGGCCCTGGTTTTCCATGTTACCCTGCGCTTGAGGCAGGATCCTATATTAAACGCCAAACAGTGTCAGGATGGCCTTCATGGAACCTTGAGCTCGGAAAAGAATTAAGCGCATCTATGCCTATGGACCCATTACAGCGCAGTGATCTTTCAAAGCCGTTTGGAGATTGTTTGGGAGGGATAGATTTTAACCCTAAAACATGCTGGAATGAAAAAAATAAGCAATTTTACAATGGAAGCGTCGGCGTTGAACAAGCATTATTCTCCGCTTCATCTTCATTTTATGCATACACATATACTTACGGCACGCAAGAAAAGAAATATCAAATATGCGCGAAATTGGAATACTTTGCGAGTTCTCAAAGCGTGATGAGATATTGTAAAAAGCCAGGCGAACAAGCTGTAAGTTTATCCGGTACGCAAGAAATAGAGAGAATCAGCGGGTTTATTCTCGTGGAATTTTGGAATGACCTTGTGAATGAAATCAACGGAACGCTTGAAGCTTTGAAAAATGCCATTAAGAATTTGATAAGCCCTTCTTTTACAACATATTTTCGGAAATTTGAATTGCAAGAAGATAGTGATGATAATTACGGAACGCGGCTTCGCGGATATTTTACACCTTCAGAGGATGGCAGTTATACGTTCTATATCGCAAGCGATGATAGTTCAGAACTGTACTTGAGCCCTGATGAAAAGCCGTATCGTAAAGAGCTTATTGCAAAAGTGCAAGGACGCACTGGTTTTAGACAATGGACGAAAAATGAAAGCCAGAAATCCGCGCCAAAGAATCTTACAGCAGGAAATAAATACTATATTGAGGCGCTTCATAAAGAAAATACAGATTCTGCCCATGTTTCAGTTGCGTGGCAAAATGGCGTTGGTGAAATCATTGTGCTTGGCAGTGATAATATCAGCTCATTTGTTCCTGTTGCGGCGCAATGCGCCCCCCCTAAAGTGGATAATGGCTCTAACGCGTGCATTAATTGCCCGGAATGGAGTATGTTCGATGGGTTTACAGGGTGTGTTGACTGCGGCGGTGCAGGACAACCGAAGTGCGAAATTACTCTTAGCAATACAGCCGTTTGCAAAGGCACGCTTTCTGAAGTAAATGGCGCTTGCGCGTGCACGCAGTGGCAGAACAGGAGCGGCGAAGAATGCACTGCGTGCGGAGGCGCAGGCGGAACAAAGTGTTCGCTCGTTCCTGATACTGCTGTTGAGAATAAAAATACAGCCGTTTGCAAAGGCACGCTTTCTGAAGTAAATGGCGCTTGCGCGTGCGCGCAGTGGCAGAACAGGGACGGCATTAATTGCTCTTCCTGCGGAGGCGCAGGCGAAAATTTATGTTTCACTGGAGATTGCAAAGGCACTTTGTCTATTAAAAAAGTTAATGGTGTGGACAAATGCGTATGTGCAGACTGGCAAAATCGTTCCGGCAATCAATGCACACCATGCGGCGGACCTGGAATACAAAAGTGCGCGATTACTCCTAGCAATAAAGTTTTTTGCAAAGGCACACTTACCCCGTCCACCAAAGCGAGCGACAGAGATAAATGCGTATGTGCAGACTGGCAAAATCGTTCCGGCAATCAATGCACATCTTGCGGAGGCGCAGGACAACCCAAATGCGCCACTGGCAGTGCCTGTAAGGACAATCGTTGGGTCGTTACTGTTAATACCATAGATCGTTGCGCGTGCGATCCATGGAACAACATTTCAGATAACGGATGCACATCATGCGGCGGCGCAGGACAACCAAAGTGTTCAACTCCTGTAAGTGGCAAAATTTGCAAAGGCACGCTTAAAAATGTGAACGGGATATGCGGTTGTTTCCAGTGGCAAAACACTTCACAAGACAACCAATGTTCTGACTGCGGCGGGTTTAATGAACCAAAATGTACTGGTACGGCAGTTCCGAATTGTAAAGACAGTAGTCTGTCTGTTGATGTTGGCGGCAAATGTTCCTGCACACAACAGTGGGAGATGAGATCTGGCAATAGTAACCAATGTATTGCCTGCGGCGGAGACACCGAGAGCGCATGCGACGGAGTCAGATGTAAACAGGGTATGGTGAAAGACGGCGGTACGTGCCGTCGCGATACTGATGGCGACTTAACAGCGGACAGATATGATGAGTGTCCTGATGAAACAGGGCCAAGCGGATCAAATACAAACAGTGGATGCCCGTTTCCAGAACTTAAGAGCATGATAATGTACTCAAATATTGATTTCCATTTTGTATGCAACGAACAAGGCTATAATTGCAATGCTGTCCCTGCGAACTTCAGGTTTGATTGGTACATAGACAACGCTGATAGTGTTGATGTGTATTATTATGCCCCGGGTAATCCTGTCGGAGAAGTATTGGCGCAAAATCTTCCTCCGCGGCCAGGCGCAGGCATTAGCGCAGGCATTGACATTAAAGTGAGTCCCGAGTTTAGCGTTGCTGCCGACAATCCATTTATCACTCTCGCAGTCAAGCGTTCTGGCAGCGGGCACTATAAATATTTTAACTCTCTTCCTATTGATTTACACGCGCCAAAAATTTTGGCAGTGCTCAGCGCGAGTCAAACTACTAATGGAAGGCTTGCGCTTAAAACAACAGGATATACTTCGGAGAGAGTTACTGTTAATGGAGAAGAGGCGCAAAAATTTTCATCAGTGACATTCCCACCTGGATTTGATGTAACATCATCACAGTCTGCTGTTCCCGCATGGGATATAGTCAGGGTTTTTGGCGAAAATGAAAACCAATCCTCTGTCGCAGTATTTAGCGATATTAGAGATGTATACGGCGGCGACCAACAGACTGCATTTGAATTTATTAATCTAGCGGACGACACATGCGATCCAACACCCGGCGCGCTTAATAGGCGATTTAATTGCTCTGGAGCGGAACGTTCATGTGTGGATTATTATAATGTTCAGTGCTACTCAACAGTCGGTCCAGAATGTACTGTAAATTATCGTACAGTTACATGTTTTAATCATAATCCTCCGCGTCCGGAAGGATACTAAATGTAAATGATCCGTATGCGCGTATTGTCAAAAAAATGGGCCATTCTCGTATTAGTGTGTTTTGCTGTGCTGTTTATAGCAGGATCGTTGTACCTTTATTTTTCAATACAAAAAGCTCGCTATCAAACTTCGCCGCCTAAAAACACCGCGGTTCAAACAGACCAAACAACCGTTTCGCGCGATGCGGACGCTCCTCCACCGCCTCCAATGTATACTTTTTCAGGAAAGGTTGTGTCTGTGGAAAAGGGCTCATTGACTGCCCAAGACATGTCTTTGGATGGAAAACCGTCAGGCAAGGTGTATACTATACTGATACTTCCGGAAACTCTATTTATGAAAAAAGACAAGGACATAAAAAGCGGAATGGTAAAAATATCTTCTGTGCCGTTTAATGGAAAAACAATTCCCATAAGGTCAGGGCAGAATGTATCTGTTTTTACAGAAAATGCTCTTTCTGTTGATACTCCCGCTAAAGCGCGGCAGATTATTTACTAATAAATTGACAATTTAATTTCACATCTGTCATCCAGACTGTCTAAAAACTGCCAAAATCGCTTGATTTGTCATTCCCGCGAAAGCGGGAATCCAGTAGCCCTTGTCCGTGTTCGGCTCACCTGCGCGGGGACGGCAAATGACAACGGTTCGTGACTTTTGCAGGCGCATAATTAAATTGTCAATGTACTAGCATGTAATTTTGTTATTTGATATACTAAAAGAGTTCCATGCATTACTATTAAAAGAATATTGAGTATGTTTGATGAAGAAAAAATACCAAGCGAAGAACAAAAGCCGGCAGAGCCGGTAGATATGTTTTCAAACACGCAAGAGGCAGCTAGTGGCGCGCTGGAACAACAGGGCGCCGTTGATGAAGAAACCGCCTCACAAGCCGCGGTTCAAACAATGGATGAGCAAGAATACTCGCATCGCGCATTTTCCCGCCGAAATATGATTCTTGCCATCATTGCGTTTGTTGTAGTGCTTTTAATTATCGGCGGAGCGGCAACATACTTTTTTGTATTCAAAAAATCTTCTGAAGTTTTAACGCCGCAGGTAGAGCAGGTAGAGACAGAAGCGCCATCAACAGTATCTGAACAGCAGCCGTTTGATACGCAAGAACTTCCTGTCGGAAAAACCCAGCCGTCTCCAGAACAGCAAAGCATCCTAGAAGAAGAACCGCAAGTCCAAACAGAACAGCCCGCCACAACAGCGGAAACTCCTCTTGACACTGATCAAGACGGCCTTTCAGACGAAGAAGAAACTGGATTGCAGACTGACATCAATAGCGCGGATACTGACAGCGACGGCCTTACTGATCGCGAAGAAGTTCAGGTGTATAAAACATCACCATTGAGCGCGGATACTGACAGCGACGGGTTTTTGGATAAACAAGAGCTTGATAATGGTTTTGACCCCAATGGTTCGGGGAAGCTTCCATCCGGAATTCCAGCACAGTAATTCAGACTGTCTAAAAACTGTCAAAACCACTTAATGTGTCATTCCCGCTATACCCTATACTATGTTTGATTTAGTGGAACAAGACCTCTCAAAATCCGAATCTGTAAAAAATGAACCGGCTATTCCAAAAGTGGACGTTGTAGTGTATACCATGCCTGAAAAGTTTCGGCGTACGGTAAAAGCGTCAAATTCCAAGTTTATTTTGATAGTTATTGGAGTTTTGGTTTTTTTCGCGATAACCGCTACTGTGCTTTTTCTCATTTTCACTCAAACAAAACAGCCGATTCCCGAACAGGTTATAGCGCCGTCTCCAGAAGCGCAAAAAGATCAACCATCTTCTATTCAGGAAACAGCAACTTCCACAGAAACCATACAGGAAGGTTTTGAATCGGGGCTGGAAGCTACTTCAACTCCTCTTACACAAGAATTAAGCGAAGAACAACCGCAGATGGAGCAACCGTCGCAAGAAGAACAACCGCAAGAGTCTGTTGCCGAACCAGAAGGCGTGCAAGAAGGAGTGTTGCCAGGAGTTGATACTGACGCAGACGGACTAACTGACGTTGAAGAACGTTTGTACAAAACAAATAGCCAAGTACAGGATACTGACGGGGATCAATTTTCCGACGGGGAGGAATTGGGGAATTTGTATGACCCTATCCGCATGGACGGATCGCGGTTAGAAATATCAGGTTTGGTCAGCCCCTTTACCAACAGAACATTTTCATATTCATTCTATTATCCTGCCTCATGGTCTGCTCGCGCAGTAAACCAATCAGATCGCGAGATTGTCATAAGCCCCGCGACAGGAGAGTTTTTCTCAATATCGGTTCAGGACAACCCATCCCAGCTTTCAGCAGTTGATTGGTATGTTTCTTCCGTGGATCCAAGCGCAGACACATCCCAACTCAAGACCCTGTCATTGAATAATTGGAGCGCTGTGTTGAATCCGTCTGCGCGCGCCGCGTATTTAGTTAAAATAGATACAACCGGCGCAGTTCTCGCGCCGTATGTGTATGTGCTTACATACGATCCGAACACAAGCGATCAAGTGCAATTTCAGACAACGTTTATGATGATGATTCGTAGTTTTGTGTTTACTGATCTATCATTTGTGAGATGATATCCATAGTGCATACAGCGTTGGCAAAGGGAGAAAAACACCTGTGCAGTAGAGTATGGTATGAAAAGATTCAAAAAGCAATGCGTGATTGTATTCGTGATTGGACCTCAATGGATACTGCAATAGTGTTTCTTAGTGAACCTGCGATGCGCATAATTAATCGCCGTTATCATAAACAAAATCGGGTTACCGATGTCCTTTCTTTTTTTTATCCCAAAGAAACAGGGCGCAATGAAGGAGAATTGTATGTTTGCATTCCTTGGATACGCCGGCAGGCGAAGCGGTATGGCTTGGCGTTTATTGAAGAATATATTCGTGTTCTCGTGCATGGATTTTTGCACTTGCAGGGATATGACCATATAAAAATATCCGATCGCAAGATTATGGAAAACTTTGAAAAAAAGATTCTTTCGCAAACAAAGAAGGATCATATATGGTATTTCAATTTCAAATCAATGAATGGATCGCGCTCATTCTTTCAATAGGCATCGTGCTTTCGGCGGAATTATTCAATAGTGTTTTGGAACGGATTTTGGATAGCATAAAACCGCGCATATCAATACTTGTAGGCGCCATGAAAGACCTCATGAGCGCCGCTGTTCTAGTAAGCGCAATCACAGCGTTCTTGGTGGGGATAATTTTGTTTGTCCCTAGATTTATACACATTTTTGCTTCTCTGTTTTTATAAAATACTGTATACTTGCACAGTATGCCCGTTATAAGCGCATGGCAGAAAAATTACATAGAATTTTTGACATTATAACTGGGCATATACAATGATGAATCATAATCAGACAAGTTTCTAAAAGGGTATGATCAAGGAAACTATCATTACAGGGCTTGATGTTGGTTCAACAGTAGTGCGCATAGTTGTTGGCCAAGTATTTAGCGAGGGAGCAGAATACAAGCTCCAGGTTCTTGGCGCAGCAGAACATCCCGCAGAAGGCGTTCATCGCGGATCAATCACAAGCATTGATGATGCGGCCGCGTCTATAAGCGCGTGTTTGGAAAAAGCTGAACGTATGAGCGGAGTGCCGGTTGAATCAGTTTATGTAGGCATTTCTGGCACCCATATTGTTTCGCAAACTACACGCGGAGTTGTCGCTGTTGGAAAGATAAACGGTGAAATAGCAAAATCCGACGTTGAACGCGCGCTTGATTCTGCACGTACAATCGCAGTGCCGCCAAATCATGAGATTTTGCATGTTATTCCAAGAAGCTCAATCATAGACGGGCAAATTTCAACAAAGGACCCGATTGGGATGACAGGAAGCAGACTTGAAGTAGATGCTCTCGTAGTTCAGGGTTTTTCTTCCGAGATTAGAAATTTTACAAAATGCATTTACAGAAGCGGTTTGGAAATAGAAGACATAGTATTTACTATACTTGCAACAGCCGAAGCGGTTCTTTCAAACAAGCAAAAAGAGTTAGGGGTTATACTTATCAATATCGGCGGATCAACCACAAGCATGATTGTATATGAGGAAGGGGAGATCCTGCATACTGCCGTGATCCCAATGGGCTCTGACCATATTACTTCAGACATCACCATAGGTTTATGCATATCCATTGATATTGCAGAAAAAATTAAACTGGAATACGGATCATTTTCTCAAAAAGATAATCAAAAAAGGGATATTCAGCTTGCTGACTTGGATGCATCCGAGCATGGATCAGTATCTATAAAGTATGTAAGCCAGATCATTGAAGCTCGGGTAGAGGAGATATTTGAGAAAATTGAGCATGAATTAAAGAAAATTGGCAGGAATGGCATTCTTCCCGGCGGCGCGATTTTAACCGGCGGAGGTTCTAAACTTCACGGTATAGTGGATATAGCGAAAAAAAGATTAAAACTCCCTGTTTCGTACGCAAATGTAAAGAATATCGTAAACGTTATTGATAGAGTGCATGATCAGACATTTGTTCCAGTCATTAGCATTGCTCTATGGGGATTGTCTTTACAGCAACAAAAAAGCCGCCAAACGCATGGATTTTTTCCATTAGGCACCCAGTTTGATCTGCGAAACCGAGTAAAAAAATTATTCAATTCGCTCTTGCCATAGGTTGAGACAAGTGATACTATCATGCACGGTGAATCAAAATGTGATTCATCGTGTTTTTCATAACTCTTAATTTCTCATTATATGGAAGTCAAACCAAACATTGAGACGTTTGCAAAGATTAAAGTAATCGGCGTTGGAGGGAGCGGCGGTTCTGCAGTGAATAGAATGATTAGTTCAAAGATTAGAGGTGTTGAGTTTTTAGCCGCAAATACTGATGTGCAAGCCCTGCACCATTCACAAGCCCAAACGAAAATACAGATAGGAAAGTCCATTACAAAAGGTCTTGGCGCTGGAATGGATCCACAATTGGGGCAAAAGGCGGCAGAGGAAAGCCAAAATGAGATTAGAGACGCGCTCGCCGGAGCTGATATGGTATTTATCACATGCGGGCTTGGCGGAGGTACCGGGACAGGCGCCGCACCGATTACCGCTGATCTTGCTCGCGACATTGGCGCGCTTACCATTGCTGTCGTCACAAAACCATTCGCGTTTGAAGGATCGCAGAGACGTATGCTTTCAGAAAAAGGATGGGACGATCTTGCATCAAAGGTTGACGCAATCATTACGATTCCCAATGATAAAGTGCTTCAGGTTGTAGACAAAAAGACATCTATTGTAGAGGCATTTGAGATTGTGGATGAAATTTTACAGCAAGGAGTGCGTGGAATTTCTGAATTGATCACAGTGCCGGGCTTGGTGAACGTGGATTTCGCGGATGTGAAAGCAATAATGAAGAGCGCCGGATCTGCTTTGATGGGCATTGGCAGTGCGAGCGGTGACAATAGAGCGGTGGAGGCGGCTAAAGCGGCTATTTCAAGTCCGCTTCTGGAACTTTCTATTGAAGGAGCAAAGGGAGTGCTTTTTACCGTAACTGGCGGATCTGACCTTGCGATGCTTGAAATAAACGAAGCGGCAAAGATTATCACGTCATCCGCAGACCCTGATGCGAAAGTAATTTTTGGCGCCGTAATAGATGAAAACGTTGGCGATGAGGTCCGTATTACCGTTATAGCGACAGGATTCAGCGAACGCGAAAAGGTCGTGTCTAAAGCCCCGTTTGAAAAGTCATTTGGCGAGCGGCAATCATTCTCTCCGGGATCATCGCTTTTTACCCAACAGACAGCTCGCCCTTCATCACTAAAGATACAGCGTGATGATGCAAAAAAACATCATGATGACGACACATCGGACACCCAATCTGGCGAATTAGAAATACCAACGTTTTTAAGAAAAAAAATGGGATGAAATACAGACGTATGTCATTTGCCGTCGTGAGCGCAGGCGAGCCAAACACGGCCGAGGGCTACTGGATTCAGACTGTTTAAAAACTGTCATCCCCGACCTGATCGGGGATCCAGTCAGCGATTTTGACAGCTTTTAGACAGTCTGTTGACACAAAAAAAATCGTAACTACTCACCTTTTCCCAGTAAAATTTATTTTGGGCTTAAATAGGGCGTTTTAAAATTTTGAGGCAATTTATAAGATGTTTATTTTAAGTCATTTTTGACGATTCACCGGAAAAAGGTGAATAGTTACAAAAAATCTCATTGCGAGATTTTTTTGTTTTTGGTATGATATCTTTGCTATTATGAAACTAGAATTTATTGTTGAAAGTATTTTATTGGTTTCTCAACACCCACTGTCAGCAAGGAAACTTGCTTCGGCGGTTGGTAAGCCCCTTAACGAAGTGCGAGAGGCGATTGTTGAATTATCCATGCATTATGCTTCGCAAAATAGAGGCATTGTTCTTTTGCAAAATAACAACGAATATCAGATTGCAACCCATCCTGATGCGGCCGCGGCAGTCCGGAAATATGTAAGCGAAGAAGTGATTGGCGAACTCACGCGGCCTGCCCTTGAAACACTTTCAGTCATTTCTTATCGCGGGCCGGTGCGAAAATCAGAGATTGAAAAGATTAGGGGGGTAAATTGCAGTCTTGCATTGCGCAACCTTTTGATTCGCGGTTTGATAGAAGAAAGCGATCTTGCGCGTGCTGATGAAAAAATCTATGTCCTTTCTATGGAATTCCTCCGCCATCTTGGAGTCAAAGAAACGCGTGAGCTTCCGGATTATGAACGTCTGCATTCTGATGATATTCTTGCGGGGCTATAAGTAATTACGTTGTAATAAATTATTATTCTTCCACTGCATTATGGCTAAAAAATTGATTATTGCAAATTGGAAAATGAATCTTTCGCCAAAAGATTCTGCGAGCCGCATAAAAACATTTGCCTCCCTTCTTAAAAATTTGCCTCAAAAACGTTTGCGAAATATTGCAGAGATAGTGGTGTGTCCAAGTTTTTCCGCCCTGTCTTGCGTAGGATCTGTCGCAGTTAAGACAGGAGGGCTTATTGGATCGTTCGCGCAGGATTTTCTTTGGTCTCAAGAAGGCGCATCCACCGGCGAAGAATCGGCTGTGTATCTCAAAGAACTCGGAGTTAAATATGTTATTGCAGGACATTCCGAACGCAGAATGTATATGGGGGAAACCGACGTGATGGTGGGAAAAAAAGTCGAAGCAATACTTTCTAATGGCTCCATGGCGCCTGTAATTTGCGTCGGAGAGAAAAAAGATGAGCGTGTTGGAACAATTAGAAAACGCATAGTCCGCTCTCAAATTATTTCCGCGATTTCTTTCATACGCCGTCAAAGACAGAAGCGTCCCTTTGTTATAGCGTATGAACCAGTGTGGGCAATCGGCACAGGAATAGCGTGCACTCCTGTTGATTGCGCCAGGATGTACGCATTTATTAAAAAAACGTTATCCGATGCGCTCGGTGCTCAATATGTTTCAAAATGGTGCAGAATCCTGTACGGAGGAAGCGTTTCCGGAATGAATATTAAAGACTTTGTTGTATCCGGGGTGAGCGATGGCGCTCTTGTGGGAGGCGCGAGTCTTTTGCCGCGCGAATTTTTTGAGCTTGTACGTAAAGTTGTCTTATGATTATTGACATTGTTTCAATCGGCATTATTTTTTTTAGCATAGCGATACTTATTCTGATTATCGGACATCGTATGAGAATTGTCGCATCAATTAATGTAAAAGCGATTCCGCAGGAGCAGGAATCATTGGTTCGCAAAAGACTGCTTCATCACCGATTCAATAGAAAAACCATACGTTTGGATTCGTTGCTGAATATTCAGCCCGTATTGGTGAGGCGTGGAACCGCTTGTACATACATTTGAGAATTTCAAGCGCGGAACGCATGCGGTCATCGCGACCAGACGCGGAGGCGGTAAAAACGCCGTCAATCACGGCAGATCAAACCCCACTCCAAATTGCTCAAAGCGCTCTTGAAGCGGGTAATCTTGATGAGGCGGAAAAAGCATTTTTGAATGTGATTAGAACAAAGCCACATTCAGAGGAAAGTTATCGCGGACTAACTGACATCTATATTCAGAAAAAAGATTTTGCGTTCGCGTATGAAACTCTTTTGTATCTCTGGAAACTAATGCAAGCGGGAGGGGGAAGTGAACGCGTATCTTCATCAGCGCAGACAGCGTATGATTTATGGGATGTATGTTTTAAACTTGAAAAAAACGAGGAAGCCCAAAAGTGGATGCGGCAAGCGTTGAGTCAGGAACCAAACAATCCAAAGTTTTTGGACGCCGCGCTTGAAACATATATTTCGCTAGGTTACAGACTTCACGCTGAACGAGTGTTTGAAAAACTCAAGGCGGCAAACCCAGACAATAACAAGCTCTCGGAGTTTAGCGAACGGATTGCAGGCTTGTCATATTAGGATCAATAAGCTAGAATCCGATGTATGCCGTTGTAGCTCAGTTGGTAGAGCAACTCCATGGTAAATAATTTGCCCATGATAAGAGAAATCTTTTCATGAATCCCGAATAACGGTTAAAGCCCCGACGCACATAAGGGTGAGACCGTAGCCGATTCCTATCGGCTCGAACGACTGACAAAGGGGAGCTAATCCATATAAAGGAAATGCTCAATATACAGTCTAATCCTCTGCGAAACGAAAGCAGTGGTACACATGAAGGAGTAGGTCAGCGGTTCAAATCCGCTCAACGGCTCCAGAAAATTAAGGGCGGTTCGCATAGCGGCAATTGCTCGTGACTGTAAATCACGCGGCCTAACGGCCTCCGGAGGTTCGAGTCCTCCACCGCCCAAATGAGCGAAACGAATGCGGAAGGTGAGCAACAGTCAGTTACTGTTGCGTGAGGATGAGAAGACCATGGCGATGTTCCGCCTTCCGGGCGGAACCGCGAGGGACGGCCTAAAGAATTTATCGAACGACGGCGAGATGAGATTTGTAGGCGAGTCCTCCTCCACCCAAATGAAATTTAAGATTGCCGCCTTAGCTCAGTGGCAGAGCAACACTTTTGTAAAGTGAAGGTCCTCGGTTCGAATCCGAGAGGCGGCTCCATTGATTTACGATTTGTGATTTTTGATTTATGATGTATAAATCTAAAATCTTAAATCTGAAGTTTAAAATGTATGTCCCAAGATCGCCTCATAAAACTTGAATGCGCTGATTGCAAGACAATCACGCATTACAGCTTTAAAAACAAAAAAAAGCTCAAAAATCGCCTTGAGCTAAAGAAATATTGCAAAAAGTGCAAAAAGCATTCTAGTCATAGAGAAACAAAATAGTTCGCGGGCTTTGTTTCAGCGGATCCTGAAAAAGATACATGCGTTTGAGTCAATCCCTCAACAAACGACACCTCTGGAATCCAACCAAGGTGTTTTTTGATTTTGGAAATTTCAGCGCATGAGATGCGTGGTTCAATAAAAGCCGGACCGTATGTCGGATCAATATTTTTTCCAATAATAGAAACAAGTTCTTTTGCAACCTGATTTACGGAGTAATGGTCAGCAGTTCCTGCATTGAAAACATTTCCAAAACATTCCTTGTTTTGTGTCGTCCCCGCCATAATATTTGCTCGTACAACATCCTTTACATATACAAAATCACGCGTTTGTTCCCCATCCCCATAGATTTCCGGTCTTATTCCGTTTGAAATCATGGTGATAAATTTTGGTATCAAACAAGAATAATCACCGTGCGGATTTTGGCGCGGCCCATAGACATTAAAATATCGCAATGAAATAGTTTCAAGTCCGTAGAGGCGATGAAAGAGTTGGCAGTACTGTTCGCTGATTTGTTTTTGCAAAGCGTACGGCGATACCGGTTGAGGAGCAACCTCTTCTGAAAGGGGGACTATTTCCTGATCCCCGTATATGGAAGCACTTGATGAAAACACGAATCGCTTCACTCCAAATGTGCGGCAGTGCTCTAGAAGATTGAACGTTCCTTCCACATTCACGCTGTGAGTTTCCGCAGGCCTGATTACAGAATATCTCGCGCGGGGGATTGCCGCCAAATGAAACACAGCGCTAATGCCTTCAGTTGAGAATATGTCCGTGAGTTTATTTCTAATGTCGCCTATGTACACTTTGAGATTCGGATTTCTATTGTGTTGCGCAAGATTCTCTTGTCTTCCGAGAGAAAGATTATCAAGCACAATTACCGTATGTCCCAACACGAGCAACTCATCAACAAGATGGCTTCCAATAAATCCAGCCCCGCCAGTAACAAGACATTTCATACACGCTTATTTTTTTTGTATTCAAAACTTTGGCCGCTCATAGCCAGCGGTTTTTCACAAACAAGAAAAGCAGAGCGGTAACAACCGCAAGAAGCACAAGGGCGATATTCCAAAAGGCGGCGGGAGAGTCGGCAAAAGGCACTGGCACATTCATGCCGAACAGACTTGAGATCATGGTAGGGATAGTAAGCAATACTGTCACTGACGTAAGCAGTTTGATCACCCTGTTTAAGTTGTTGGTAAGAATAGTTGAATATGATTCGCGGATATTGACGATTGATTTAAGATTTGATCCGCAAATTTTAATAAGCTGTCCGTTATTTAAGAAAAGGTCCTCAACCAGATCTTTGTCTTCTTCATACAGACGCAGGTATTTTCCAGACAGCAGAGTCTCTAATATCGTGTTCGTAGGAACAAGGGCTGAAAGAAAATCATTTAAGATGTTTTCAAATGATACAAATTGAAGAATATCTTTATTATTTATTTTTTCAAGTTTAATGCTGATGCTTCTAATTGTTTTGCTGATACTATGCAGAAATACGTTGTATGTGAGATTGATTTGGAAAAAAATCTGGAGAAACAGTTTAGTTTTTTGCGTTGTATAAAAAGGGACCCCCCCGCTAATAAATTTTTCAAGAGGCGGGAATGCTTGGTCGCAGATTGTCAGCAAGAAATATTCTCCAATCACAAGAAGGATCGGCGAGGTGGCAATATGGTCATGCTTTGTGCTGTAGCAGAATCGCGTAAAAATATATGTGACGTCTTTTTCTATTTCCATGCGCGGCGCTTCGTATGCATCTAAAGCGTCCTTGAGCAAACTTCCTTCAACGCCAAGCATGGCTACTATTTTTTCAAGCTCTGCTTCGGTTGGATTTTCAGCATGAACCCACGAACCTACTTTGAATTCATCAAGGGTTTTAAGCTCTTTTTCTTTAATGTTTTTGTAATAAATTTTCAGCATATTACGATACTATACCATGTAAAGAATTTTCAAGCAAGAAAATTCAGTGTGAAAATGCAGGGTGATGCTATAATTTGTCAAATTCAAAGGGGGACCACTTTTGTGATGACAGTTTCGCATTTCGCATCCCTCTGTCATTTGCCGTCCCCGCGCAGGTGAGCCAAACACGAACAAGGGCAGTAATAAAACGTTTTTAAAAGCTCTAGATTCCCGTTTTCACGGGAATGACATCGATTGCGTAAGTCCTATGGAAAATTACATCAGCCCTTAGAGCGGATGTTGCTGCGTGGAACAATGTATGGTTCCCAGCCCCCATACGAAATCCACAGAGTATATTCCGATAATTTTTTTTGTTGGAAAAAGTCTTTCAAAAACCGCTAAAACTTTTTTGTCTTGCGCGCAATCAAAGGTTGGCACAAGCACAGCGTTATTCGCGATATAGAAATTCGCATAGCTTGCCGGAAGACGCTGTCCTTCACGGATTATTGGATCTGGCATTGGGATTGGGATAATTTCAAAAGCATTGCCCGCTTCGCTTTTGACAGATTGCAAAAATTCAAAGTTTTTTTGCAGTACTTCCATATTTTCATCATCCTTACGCGTTTCAATTTGGCAAACTATTGTATGTTCATTGACAAACCGCGCAATATCATCAATATGGCCATCAGTATCATCCCCAATAATTCCTTTTTCAAGCCATAGGATATTGGTTGCGCCAAGATATTCGCGCAGATGTTTTTCTATTTCCGTCTGCGAGAGTCGTGGGTTTCTATTTTTAGAAAGAAGGCATTGTTCAGTAGTCAGTAAAGTCCCTTTGCCATTTACGTCAATTGATCCGCCTTCAAGGATCATACGAGGTTCCAGACGCGGCAAAGAGAGTTTGTCAGCGATTTTTTGCGGTATAGTATCGTCAAGATCCCATGGAGGATATTTTCCGCCCCACATATTAAAATCCCAATCTGTGACAATCAGCCCTCCGCGTTCATCTTTGACAAAGATTGGACCAAAATCGCGAGTCCAAGAAGAATTAGTTGGGAAATGATAAAAAATAATATCATCAGTTTCCTGTTTGATCCATTCACGCGCCATGTTTTCCATATTCTTGTCATTGACAAGAATGAACACTTTTTCGCCGCCTGCCAAGAGCGCGCGAGTAAGCTCGCCATACAAAGGGGGAATTGGTTCAAATTTTTCAGGCCAATGTTCCTTATTATGGGGCCAGGCAATCCATGTTCCACGGTGCGGC
>CAZKXN010000004.1:13582-23509 GCA_964556905.1 uncultured Gammaproteobacteria bacterium | reverse complement strand
TTACGTGATGTGACCGAAGCGGTTTCGCTTACATAATTAAATGATTTGACAGGTGTTGCCCTGTACAAGATTGCACTTTACGCCCGAGCGCACTGTAAACTTTTTTCATGCGCCGGGCATTGTTTTATTCTTCAAGATATTTGTCTATGATAAAACTCAAATCGTCTTTTGAAAGAGCTCCGACGGACCGTTCGCCATTGATAAACCATGTAGGAGTGCCGGTAATGCCCAGCGCCGCCGCGTCAGAAAGGTCCTTTTGAATGATTGATTGATATTTTTTTTCGTCAGTACAGCTATTAAATGCCGAAAGATTGAGCCCAATTTTAGAAGCAAAGCCGCTAAACGCTTCGGGCGTTATTTCTTTTTGGCGTGTAAACAGGATATTTTGCATGGCTAAATACTGTTTTTGCTCATGAGCGCAGAGCGCCGCGTTTGCGGCTTGCATGGAATAAGGATGGATAGAAAGAACAGGCATTTGCCTAAAGACAAAACGCACAGGGGCATTGCGATACATATTCATCGCCTCCATGAGCCCTGTGTGAGCCGCGGCGCAATACGGACACTGAAAATCCAAGAATTCCACGACTGTCACTTTGGCGTTTTGTGATCCGAACGAGGGGGAAAGATCGTTAAGAATGGCTGGATGCAATGATTTTTTTGTATCAATTTTTTGCGCCTGTCTGCTCGCGCTATTCTGGAAATCCGGCTCAATTCGCGCGATTACAGCAAATACAACAAAAAGCAACGCTGCGCCCACGGGAATAGAGAATGCGAGTTTGCTTTTGTTCATTGGAGAGAGAGAGTATTGTTTTTAGCTTATAAAATGATAGCATACTTTGACGATTACATGTCAAATTTGGGTAACATTTCTAAATGATTTGACCGATGGGCGTTTGGTAACATTTTAGATGATTTGAGACGGGGTTATTGACATTTTTGCCTTTAAGTGTATACTGTATCATAGTATGGAAACAGCACTTAGATTCATTCAACTAACATCAGCGCTTTTTCTTGTAATTGCAATCTTGTTGCAACAGCGTGGCACTGGTTTGGGAGCCGCGTTCGGAGGTGAAGGAAACGTCTATCGCACAAAAAGAGGTATTGAAAAAAAACTTTTTACCCTCACAATCATTCTCGCCATCCTTTTTCTTGGGTCATCTTTAGGCGTTGTGTTTATACAGTGAACTAGAGCGGTATGCCAGGGATGCCCTCCATGTTTTCATGGAAGCGAAAAAGCAATCGTCACGTTTTTTTAGATCGTAAATTTGTTGGATACTTTTCTCATCGTAAAATCCCAAGTTTTCGGCAACTCAAATATCTTGGAAGGATTCTGCCGCTTGCCGAATACCGAATTGTCAAAATTCTTATTGCGGTGATAATTGTTAACATCTTTTTTTTGGGATGGCGATTGTATGACGGGACGGCGGAACGTGTTGCTGATTTTGGCGGCGCGTATACGGAAGCGTTAGTTGGCTCTCCGCAATACATTAATCCTTTGTTTGCGCAAAACGATGTTGACAGGGATCTTGCTCGTCTTGTGTATTCCGGCCTTTTGAAGTATACTACAGATAGAAAGCTTGTTGGTGATTTGGCTGAAAAGTATGATATAAGCCCTGACGGAAAAACGTACAGCTTTGTTTTGCGCAAAAACGTCGTATGGCACGATGGCGCTCCGTTTGGAGCGGATGATGTGATGTTTAGCGTTCAGCGCATTCAAGATGAAAAATCAAGAAGTCCGCTGAACATCAGTTTTAAGGATGTAAGAATTAAAAAAAAGAATGATTACGAAATTGCCTTTATTCTTCAAAAACCATTCGCTCCCTTTCTTGACCTTGCGACAGTTGGTATTTTGCCGCGGCATATTTGGGGCTCCATTGAATCGGAAAACCTGTTTTCTGCGTCAGTAAATTTACGACCGATAGGGACAGGGGAATGGAAATTTCAGTCGTTTAAAAAAGAGTACGATGGGTCTATTCGTTCTTTTACTTTTGACAGAAATGAGAGTTATTTTGGAAACAAGCCATATTTAGATAAGATTATTTTTAAGTTTTACCCTGATAATGATACCGCGATTCAGGCGCTCAAGAATAGGCATGTTGACGGGGTAAGCTTTCTTCCGCGTACCCTTAGAGACAGACTGGCAAAGGATAAAAATCTGGCGTATTACAAATTTCAGCTTCCTCAATACACAACGATTTTTTTTAATGCGAATGCTCAAAAAGAATTAAACTCAAAGGCGGTGCGAGAGGCGCTTGCGTACGCCATAGACAAAGATAAGATCATTCAAGAAGCGCTCGCGAGTGAAGCCGTGCGTATCTCCGGACCGCTCCTTGAAGGTTTTTTGGGATATAATAAAGACATTAAACCGTATCCGTATGATCCGGAGAAAGCAATATCTCTCCTAAAAACGGCAGGGTGGAAAAAAGACGAACAAGGTTTTTATAAAAGCGCAATAAAAGAGATAAAAAAAGACAACGGGCTTGCTGAAAAGATAGAAGAAAAAAATAGGTTGGCAGTAAAATTGACAACAGTGCAGAAACCTGAACACGTCACAGTCGCGGAGTTGATTAAAAAGGATTGGGAACGTATCGGAGTAGAGGCGCGCGTGGAGTTTGTTGAACCGTCTTTGGTGAAAAGTGAGGTTATTGATGCTCGGCAGTATGAAGCGTTTCTTTACGGAACGATAATCGGATCTGACCCGGATTTATATCCTTTTTGGCATTCATCGCAAAGCGCTCCACCAGGATTAAATCTTTCAGGATTTTCCAATGCAGACGCCGATCGCCTGCTTGAAGAAGCGAGGCATAGCACAGATGAAAAGGAGCGTTCCGGAAAGTATAGAAAATTTCAAGAAATAATACGCGATCAAACGCCAGCCATTTTTTTGTATAGTCCGTCATATAATTATGTTGTGGCTCGCGAGATCAAAGGAATCCGTGATGGAAAACAATTGATATACCCAGCTGATCGTTTCGGCGATCTTTCAGAATGGTATCGCAAGACAAAACGGGCGGTAAAAAAATAGGTTTTCATACTTGCCTCCTCGCCGTTGTCAATTGGCAAGCCGCGTTTATCCACCCGTCATAATTGATGCCCAAGTGGTGAAACTGGCAGACACGCAGCGTTCAGGGCGCTGTGCGCGAAAAAGCGCGTGAGAGTTCAAATCTCTCCTTGGGCACCAATTGCGACTGGTGCGCGAAATTATCCACAATGGTCAAAAAGTGTTTGCAAATATATTTGAATTACGAAACTGCCATCAGTCCGTCAAAAAACTGCTAAAATTGCTTGATTTGTTATTCCCGTCCTCGCGAAAGCGCCCGAACACGGGGCTAACTGTCATCAGTTCTCGCTAAATAGTTCCTGTCTAAATACTGTCATCCCCGACCTGATTGGGGATGACAGTGAGCAGATAAAGCTTATAATTACTGGATTCCCACCTTCGCGGGAATGACAAATCAAGTGGTTTCGGCAGTATTTAGACAGGAACTAAATACACTCGATCAGGTCGGGCAGGGACAGTTTTTTATACAGTCTGGCGCAATATCGGTAATAACAACGAAAGAGCATTGTTGGCAGTTTCGTAATTCAAAAGTATATCCTCAACAATTTGATTATTTATTTATTTTTATTGTATGAATGAACAGAGTAGTGCTTTTTCAGGAGTACGCACGGTAGGCACGCCTGCGCTTACAAGCTCCAGCGTATCCCCATTTCGAGCGCGCCGCGGTCGCAGACATGTTCCATCACGCGGAAGGGCGCGTCCGGCGCGTTTTGCGTCTCGCGCAGGCGCCGGCCCTGCTCGCCCCAGCCATCCTCAAGAACCAGCAAGGTTTTCCGAAGGAGAACGCCGGCTTCGCGTGATCCCTTTGGGCGGTGTCGGGGAGTTTGGCCGCAACATGATGGTAATAGAATACGGCAATGACATGGTAATCATTGATATTGGCTTGATGTTTCCTTTGGAAAGCATGCCAGGCGTTGATTACGTGCTTCCTGACATCGCCTATGTAAAAAAGAATCGTGAAAAAGTCAGGGGAGTGTTTATAACTCACGGCCACCTTGATCATACAGGCGCCATTCCATATTTTCTTCGCGATTTAGGAATGCCGACGATTTACGGCACAAAGCTTACTATCGGCATGATTAGAGACAGACTGGATGAATTTAATCTTACGCGGCACACCCGCCTTTCCGAAGTGCATCCTGATGACACTTTGCAATTGGGTGTGTTTACTCTTACATTTTTCAGGGTCAACCATAACATTCCCGACAGCGTTGGCGTTGCCGTGCGCACTCCGGTTGGAATTATAGTGCATACCGGCGATTGGAAATTTGATCATACTCCGCAAGATCAGCGTCCAACTGAATTTGGGAAACTTGCCAAACTCGGAGAAGAAGGCGTGCTTCTTTTGTGTTCTGACAGCACTAATTCCGAACGGCCGGGGTATTGTCAATCTGAAATGGAAATTGAGCAAAATTTACGATTGCTTTTTGCAAAAGCCCATGGCCGTATTATTATTGCAACGTTCTCATCTTTAGTAAGCAGGATTCAGCAAATTATCACTGTTTCGGCAGAGCTTGATCGTAAAGTTGCTATTTCCGGCATGAGCATGGAAAAGGTGCTTACGACCTCTATTAAACTTGGATTTTTAAAAGTGCCGCGCGGCACTGTTATAAAAATCGATCAAATAAATGATTTTTCAGATAATCGTATCGTGGTCATTTCCACAGGAAGCCAAGGACAGGAAACATCAGCTCTCGGGCGCATGAGCAGAGGCGAGCATCGGCATGTACGCATCAAAAAAGGCGATACGACAATTCTCTCGTCTTCACCCATACCCGGAAACGAGAGAGCCATCACGAATCTCATGAATAATCTTTTCAATCTTGGAGCTGACGTAATTTATAACAAGCTTTTTGATGTCCACGCGTCTGGTCATGCGTTTAGAGAAGAGCAAAAGCTCATGCTTGGATTGGTGCGTCCAAAGTACTTCATGCCAATCCATGGAGAGCGGTATATGCTTGTGCGCCATGCCGAAGTGGCGCGCCAGATGGGCTGGAATGAAAAATCAATTTTCATCCTAAACAACGGGGATATTGTGGAATTCAATCATGCACAAGCCGCGCGCACCAGCACAGCCAAACTTGACATAGATTACATTATGGTTGACGGACTGGGTGTCGGCGATATAGGAAATGTGGTAATTCGGGACAGGCAAGTGCTTGCGCAAGATGGCATGGTTGTGGTGATTGCGGCAGTGGATAAAGATGGTAAATTGGCGGTCCTGCCTGATATTATTTCTCGAGGATTTGTGTACATGAAAGGATCGGAAAGTTTGATGACGAATGTGCGAAATCTTGTCGTAACGATTGTCAACGGGAATAATCTTGCTGACATAGAAAGTTGGGGGTCTGTGATAAACAGAATCCGAGATGATGTCGGCGCATTGCTATTCCAAAAAACTGAAAAACGTCCTATGGTTCTTCCGGTGATTATTAAGGTGTAGCGACGCTGTCTGGTTTTATCCCAAACTGATTTTTTGAGTTTTTATGCCTTTTCCCCAGAAACGCGCGGCAGTGGATTGGAATTTTTCCGCGATATCAGTGGTAAAAAATGAAATTTGAGTGAAAAGAGGGTTATGCGTTGTGAGCCGTTCAGAGATTTCTGCGTGACGTTCAAGGTAATTTTTTAGAGATCGCGCCACAATAATGCCAGGATCAATGATTATCACGCTGCGGCCCATGATTGCTTGTATCTTCTTTTTCATCGCCGGATAATGCGTGCATCCTAACACCAGCAGTGTAACTTGCTTTTGCTTCAGCGGGCGCAGGTAGTATTTTAGAATCATGATTGCCGGCACTGTTTTTTGCATACCCTCTTCAATGAACGGGACAAGAAGCGGGCAGCTTTTTTGAAATAGTATCGGCACGCAAGAAGGATCGCGTTTTTCAATTTCTTTTCCATACGCATTGGAAAGAATAGTTGCGCGAGAACCAATCACCCCAATGCGTTTGGGGCGCTTTGTTTTCATAGACATAATAGATTCAACTGTGGGGACAATGATTCCCAGGATGCGGCGGTTTGGATACGCGCTTTGGAGCCACTCTTGCTGTAATCGGCGCAACGCGATAGCGGAAGCAGTGTTGCATGCAAGGATGACAAGCGCGCATCCTTGTTTGAATAAAAATTCAACTCCCTGTTTGGTGAACTCATATACTTTTTCGCTTGAACGATCGCCGTACGGAGCGCGCGCGTTATCGCCCAAGTATACATATTGATACTCGGGAAGAGTTTTGACGATCTGTTTGAGAACCGTAAGTCCGCCGAGGCCGGAGTCAAAAATGCCTATTGACATAAGTATTTCATGATTTGCTGTTCATAATCAGATTGCGAAGTTCTTGAAATTTTTGTTCTTTCAGCGCTGGAGTTTTTGCTTCCAGCACCATTCGCAAAAAATTTTCCGTATTTGATGGTCTCACATTGCACCACCAGTCCTGGTATTCAACAGTAAGACCGTCAAGTTTGTCAATCTTTTGCGCAGTGCCAAAGCGGTTTTCAAGTTTTTTTATTGCGCCTATTTTATCGGAAACTTCAAAATTTATTTCCCCTGTACTCCAATATTTTTTTAGCGGTTTGAGTATTTCAGAGAGCGGTTTTTTTTCTCTGGATAGTATCCGCAATACCTGCACAATGGTTGCAAGCGATGCTTCAAAATACCCGTAGTTTTGGAATTTATAGTAAAAATGTCCGGAGAGTTCTCCGGCGAAAATCGCATCTTGCCGTCGCATTTGGTTTTTTACAAATGTATGTCCAACGCGCGTTGCTTCCGGCATGCCGCCATGAGCAAGTATCGTTTCTTTGACGACTTTGCTTGATCGCAGGTCATAGAGGATTTTTTTCTGCGGAAATTGAGCGAGCATATCACGGGCGAGAAGGGCGGTCATAAGGTCTGACGGTACGGAATTTCCATGTTCGTCAATAAAAATTATACGATCGCCATCCGCATCCATGGCTATTCCCAAATCCGCGTTTTTTTCTTTTACGGCCTTTCTCAATGCCGAAGTATTTTTTTCTTCTAATGGATTTGGCATGTGGTTTGGAAATGTGCCGTCAAGGTCAAAAAATAACGGGATCAGACGTATTGGAAGTTTTTCAAAGAGCTTCTGCGCCATGAGTGCGGAAACTCCGTTTCCAGTATCAACGGCAACAGTAAGAGGTTTTATTTCTTTCGCGCCTCCGCCAAGCGATATGCTTTCATTGGTATAGCGGTTTAGAATATCAAGAGCACTCACAACACCTGTTTTTTTTGCGGTTTGTTTTGCGTCTTTCTCAAACAAAGATTGTATATGCGGCAGTCCGGAGTCTGCGCCGATGGGCTGTCCGCCTGCGCTCACAAGTTTA
This sequence comes from uncultured Gammaproteobacteria bacterium, assembly GCA_964556905.1. Lineage (GTDB taxonomy): Bacteria > Patescibacteriota > Patescibacteriia > JACQRZ01 > JACQRZ01 > JACQSA01. The sequence goes on along the minus strand of CAZKXN010000004.1, from coordinate 16,110 downwards.
CAGCCATTGTATTGAGGAGGATTGTGCGATGCCGTAATCATCATGCCGCCGTCACAGGATTGCGCGCAAGCCGCGTAATAAAAATACGGAGTGGACGCAAGGCCTATATCTACAACATCAATACCCGCTTTGAGTAAGGCGTTAGTCGCCGAACGCGCGAATACAGAAGACGTTTGGCGATTATCTTGTCCAATGATTACGGAAATCTTTTCTTTTTCGCCGATCGCGAATTCATTAAGATACACTGCAAACGCACGCGCAATGCGCGCGATCACTTCTTCGTTCAATTGATCTGGGACAGTTCCGCGGATGTCGTATGCCTTGAATAGGGACATGGCTCGCTTTTGCTATACCGCTTGCCTCAATAAAACCACTTTTTTTAACTGTCGGACCTCTCCTTCCAAATATTCTATTCTCCGCCTGTAATCTACTAACGTTAGTCTGTCAATTTTATCAAGCATTTCTTCAATAACGTCAAGACGTTGTTTTATTGCCGCAATGTCGTCTTCAATGCTGTCAAGGCGAGCATTGACTACCTTAAATTGTCCGCTGACCTCATCAAATCCTTGTTTGACCATGATCCCGATTTCATCTGATTGTTCCTGGATTTTCTGATTTACGTCGTCAAACTTTTTATCAACGTTGTCAAAGCCCTGTTTCATCTTTTGATCAAAGTCGTCAAACTTTTTATCAACGTTGTCAAAGCCCTGTTTCATTTGAAGAGCAAGGTCATCTATTGTGAGTTTGTTATCGTCAGACATAGAATATATGCGCTAGATATGTTAATATTGCCAATATAGCATATTTTTTCACGATTACGCAAATGCCGCATATTGATATGAAAAAACCATTAGCTTTTATTCTGCGCAGGGAGCGTGAATTTCTTCCAAACCGCATCCCTCGCCAGTTGAAAGAGCTGTATTTGACCATGACAATACTGAATTTCGCTCTTGCAAGCGGAATGATTTTTGAGCCCATTTATTTGTACAGCGTTGGGTATCCTTTATATATCATCATGCTTTTTTATTTTGGCGTGTATTTTGCGTATTTTTTTCTCATGCCTCTTGGCGGTAAAGTGATAAAACAAAAAGGATTTGAACACGGCATTATGTATGGGTCTGTGTTCCTTATTCTATACCTGATTTTTCTTCTTAATATCTCTGTGCATCCGATATTTTTCTTTCTTGCAATTTTTGCTTTTGCCATGCAAAAGACCTTGTTTTGGCCCGGGTATCATGCTGATTTTGCGTATTTTAGCCAGACGGAAGAGCGTGGCAGAGAAATAGGGGTTATTGCTGTCATTGACGCTCTTGCATTTATCCTTGGCCCCCTTATAGGCGGGATTATAGTAGGCGTATTTGGTTTTGCCGCGCTTTTTACAGTAATGTGTTTTGTTATACTTTTTTCAAATATCCCAATAATGACAACGCGAGAGCATTTTACCCCATCCACATTATCATATATCCAGCCATATAAAGACTTGGTTGACCCTGCTCAACGCAAGTATCTCATTGGACATATTGGTTTTGGGGAAGAGCTTATTGTGCTTACGGTATGGCCCATTTTTATTTTTGTAACCATGCAAAATTATGTGAATACCGGCATTGCCATTGCTGTTTCCATGCTGATTACTTCGTTTGTCATATTGTACGTTGGCAAACTCACTGATTGCGGAAAGCGTCCCCGCGTGTTTCATATAGGAATTATATTTGTCGCGCTTTCCTGGCTTTTTCGCTTGTTGGTGCGCGGCGCAAGCAGTGTGATACTTGTAGATTTTTTTTCTCGCACCTCAAAGTACGTATTTTCCCTGCCGTTCTTTAGCGGGTTGTATACGCACGCGATAAAAACTTCTATTGTGCGAACCGTGCTTTTTTTTGAAATGAGTCTTACTGTTGGCAAGATTTTTTCGGCTGGAATCCTGGCAGTCCTTTTTTATTTTTTCGGTCCGCAATGGTGGATCGCGTTTGTGCTCGGCGGGCTTTTTTCCATGCTGTATTTTGCGCTTGACGGACACAGAAAAAAAGATACATAATGCCATCTCCATTGCAAATTCTTCGTTCGTACGGCATTGAGCCGCGCCGCTCTCGCGGGCAAAATTTTTTAATCGATCAAAATATTATTAAAAAAATTGTACAAAGCGCAGATCTCAAAAAGACAGATATTGCGGTTGAGATCGGCGCTGGTATAGGGACTCTTACGACAGAGCTTGCGAGCAGGGTCAAAAAAGTGTTCGCTATTGAGATTGATGAGAAACTAGTTGAGGTTTTGCAAGATCAAATTGCCGTTTTCGCCGCGCATAACAACAAGGCGGCAAAAGGAGACATCAGTACATTTGAGAATATAGAAATACTTAAAGCGGACGCCAGGAGAATTTCGCATACGATTTTTACGAAAAAAGATTTTTCATATAGAGTCATATCAAACATTCCTTACAATCTTACTTCTTTTTTAATCCGAAAATTTTTAGAGGAAAAGCCGCGTCCTTCCGATGCAACTTTGTTGATCCAGAAAGAGGTGGGTGAGAGGAT
>CAZKXN010000004.1:1744-13572 GCA_964556905.1 uncultured Gammaproteobacteria bacterium | reverse complement strand
TGCGCAAAGGCAGGAGAGATGAGCATTCTTTCGGCAATAGTGCAATATTACGCTGAACCCAAAAAACTTTTTTATGTTTCCAAGACATGCTTTTTTCCAAAGCCGAAAGTGGACAGCGTATGCATTTCGCTTGCATTGCGAAAAGATCGCAATCCGGCGAGTCCGGAGGCAAGGGCGTTTACGAAATTCGTAAAATCCGGCTTTAGCGCAAAACGCAAATTGCTTATGAAAAATCTTGCCCGCGGACTCGCTATCCCGTTTGACGATATAAAAAAGGCGTTTGCGCAGGCCGAGATTTCCTTTACAGCGCGCGCCCAAGAGCTTTCGGTTGAGAATTGGCTTAGCATTGTTTCGGCGTTTAATCAGGCGAAACGTGTTTGAAGTTGCCGTAATTCAGAGCGTAATTGCTCTTATATATGTTCTGTTCAAGATCGCATCAACAGTAAGTTTTCAACACATCAGTCAAAGAGTCCTTATCCACTGTACATGCGGCTTTGCGAGTGTATAATTATACAAAGAAGATTGATCGCCAACAATGCAGGAATACGACTCACATCAGCCGAGGAAAAACATAGGCGATACACCCCGCTCTATACCCTACGGGGCGCTTGTATTTTTTATATTTGCCGGATTAGGAGTGCTGGGATTCGGTATTTTTTTGACAGTGCAAAACATACGAGAGCCGTTTCAGCTTAAGATGGGTTCAACACAGTACAGCGCGATTTCATCGGACCTTGACTCGCAAGATGCGAGCAAACAAGCATTGCGTTTTTCAGACACTGACGGCGACACTCTTACAGACTATGATGAACTCTATGTGTACCGCACAAGCCCGTATCTTGCGGACACGGACAGCGATGGATACGCAGACAAAGAAGAGATCGCGTCCGGTCATGACCCTAACTGTCCGAGCGAAAGGAATTGTTTTGCGCCAACATTGTATGCCACAAGCACGGATGCAGGAGCAGGACCCGGCATCGCGCCGGGTTCATTTACAGACATTTTTGGCGGTAAGTCTCCGCAGTCCATTTATGATCTAGGAGCGCTTTCTGTTGATCAAATTAAAAAATTACTCAAGTCTCAAGGCGTCACTGATGAACAATTGCAGGGAGTGGATGATAAATCATTGACAGAGCTGTATCAAAAGACGTACTCGGATTTTGTGCAAAAGTATGAAAGTCCCGACTCTTTAGCTCCTTTTGCGCAATCGGCCCGGCCGAGGCCTACTTCCATAGATGAATCCAAACTGCAAAATCCCGAAACGCTTACTGCGGATGAAATACGCCAGCTCGTTCGCGAGTCAGGCACAGTGCCCATTGAACAGCTCAATGCAGTAGATGATGCCACTCTTAAGGAATTGTTTCTTAAATCCGTTAAACAGGCACAGCAACAACAGCAACAACAGCAACAATGAGGCTCGCCTGTGCGGGGACTAGGATGACAAATCAAGCGATTTCGGCAGTTTTAGACAGTTTGAATGACAGCTAAAACGTAATTTTTCTACTGGCTCAATTTTTTCAAAGTAAATAGCGCTGAAAAGCTAATAGCGAACTTTCAGCTAACGCGTGAAACGTTATTTATTTCCAGACCCTTATCAGGCAGGGCAGTCTGCAAAGAACAGCTTATAATTAAATGACAGTTTTGTAATTCAAGGCAAATAAGGATAGTTTTTCTGCAGTTTCAAGGTATATAGGCCTTTTGCGCAACAAGAACTGTATCCCGCAATGTCCATGATTTAATATGTATGTATCAATCACACAATGGCTTGAGAAGAAGATTTAATTTTTGCTATAAATCGTCTTAAGACGTAAAATATTTGTTGCGCAAAAGGTCTTATGAATCTCAATCTTAAAAAACTTTTCCTCTCTTTTTTAACCGTAACACTGCTCGCTCCTGCTTTATTTTTTGCAAGCGCGAAGCCGGCACATGCACAGTTTGTACTTTTTGGAGATCTTCCCAGGGAAATAAAATGGGTGGGAGAAATTTTATTATGGGGTCTTGAAAACGCCGCGTATGGAGCATTGAAATTTGCATCTCAACAAATCGCGCGCATGAGCGCTGACTATCTTTTTGGCAAGTTTGCTTCCGGGGACAAAGGCCGCCAGCCGCTTTTTTATACTACCAATTGGACTAATTTTGGCATTGATGTGGCAGAGCGCGGAGCAGGAAACTTTTTAGAAGGCCTTGTCTTGGGGGCTGAAAATATACAGAAAAGAAATGATACCAAAATGAATATATTGACTGATAATAAAAATGCTAGAGCAGATGAATTACAGAGAAGCTCTGATAAATTAGGCACATTGCGGGACGAAGAAGATGGAGAATGTATGGCTGATTCAAATAGGGATGTCTGTAAAGGTGTGAAAGAAAAAGTAAACATAGAAGTAAAAAAATACGAAGATATAAAACTACGTTTAGATACCGCTTCTTCTTATCTAGATAAGGGGCTCGATCTTAGCGATGAAGAATTTAATAATGTGTTAGGAGATGAATTAATAAAAGACACAGCACTATCAGATTCTTTGGACGGAAGCATTAAAGGGATTGACAGTGCATTAGAAGTGGGATTTAAAATTAGCCCAGAGGAAAAATGCAAGTCCCTTTCAGCAGAAGAAAGAAAATATTATTCATATAGGGCCTGCGTTTCCGATTTGAAAAAACGCAAAGAGTCATTACAGGACTCAAGAAAACAATATGAGAAAGATCTAGAAAGCGCAAAAGGACGTTTGAAAGCCACTCAAGCTAGACTGGATAGAAAAAATCAATTCAATGCCTCGGAACAAGAGCGATTTAAGAAGTTTCAGCGCAATAAAGCCGGAGCGCTCTCAACAACATCGGTAAACATCCTGAAAGCCGCATGCAATCCGAACGCGGGAATTCTTTTTAAGATCGGGCTTAACATTGGGGGGGCTTTTGGCGTAGATGAAAAACCCCTTTGCGAATGGAAAACGGCAAAGAATAATTGGAGAGATTTTATTCGCAATACAGGGGTTACCGTAGGCAATGTCGGCAATGTCAATGGATGGCAAATGCTTTCCGATATAGTTGACCCATATAAAAGCGATGTTGGTGTAACACTTAAGCTTCAGAATACGTACATGCAAGAACTTATTGATCAAGCAGTCAATGCTGAAAAAGAGCGCTGGGTGGCAGAGATCCAAGGACTAAAAAATGTTACTGATTTTGCCGGCAATATCTCAACTCCCGCAGGTATTGGAAAACTCGCGGCAGATGCAACAATAAAAAGGTTTCCGGAACATGACGGCAAGATTACAGGCAAGCTTTTAGTGGATACTGCCGATATTATTGGCAGTTTTGCTGAAACCCTGACAGGAGAATCTATGAACCTGCTTTTTAAGGGTATCAGACGCGAAGCTGACGAAGCAAATCAAGTAACTGTCAGCGAGGGAAAACTTTTACCAGGTCAGGAGGGCTTATCTTCAGACACTATTTATAATGCGCAGTCTGCTCCGCGCTATGGAGCGACAGCCGGAGCGACAGCGCAGAGAATAGCCCAGCTTGCCAAAGTGAAAACAAGAAGCGGGGAAATAATCAATATATTGGCTGAATTTCAAATAAGCAATGATTGCACAGTAAGCCCCAATGCCTGTGTCCTTGGGACAGCATTTGCAAACGCGATAAAAGAAAAAATGACTGTCGGACAAGCATTGAATGCTTATAAGGAAACAGGCGGGAGCATAGGACTTAATCCGGACGGCCGTTTTGGCTTTTTTAACAGAGAAGGGGACAATGAGCCGGATCAGCCGGACTTTCGTTATGATTATCCGTACAGTTCCATGGTTATACTTCGCAAATATCGCGTTCTTCCTGTTTCATGGGAGCTTGCGGCTCTTTATATCCGCGATCATCAAAATGTGTGCGGGAATAAAAATTGCACTCTTCAGGATGTGATTGGTTCGTATGACAAGAAGGACAGCGCATTTTTTCGGCTGATTGACCCGCAATGGGTTTTAAAAATTCCCCCTGTCCGTTGCGCGCTCAAAGGATACGGCCCTGTGAGTGTTGAAAAAGGATTTGTGCAAGGCGAAGTAAGGGGTAACCCAACATGCATGGATACGAGCAATGACGGAAAAGTGTGCTGTAGTCCGGCAGAATGTCCCGGGCAAGAAATAGACTACGAGTATGATAAAAAAATTGAACCGGTCGCGCGCCAAGAAGTGTGCGTGGATGAGCAGTCATGTTTGAGCGAACAAGCTGACGGAAAATGTGAAACAAAAACAGCGGCTCAAAATTACGGGTACTGTTTGGAAGAACGCAAGAAGTTTTATATTCAAGGGACGCCGTGCCAGAAAGAATTTGCAAGCTGTGACACATTCGCAGAAATTACGCCGGCAGGGACCGGAGAAACCATTTCGCTTCTCAAGAGCAGTATTTCCGGATTTCTTGCGCCGGGAACCGCTGAAAATATCTGCAATGAGAATAACGCGGGCTGTATGTGGTTTTCAAAGTCTCGGCGTCAGTATGAGACATGCGTAATAGATACAGAACGCGATGAACAAGGAAATCCGAAAAAGAATGGAAAAAAAGTATTGATGGAAAATAAATTAAGCACCGTGCTTGATAATAATATCCACGATATTACAAAATCTCCGACAGCGGATTTGGTTTTCGAGGACGCACAGTCTGCCAAACTTGCGCTTTGTCAAAAAGTCATAGAAAAAATTAGTAGTGAAAAAACCCGCGTTACATCGCAAGAATGGCTTAATGATTCACCAAATAGGGTGTTTCTTAATTCTAAAGCAACACCCTGCCCTGCTGATTTTGAAGGATGCCGAGCTATGAGCGATGCCGCGCACCTTAAAGTTGCTCCGGAATATCTGAAATGCAGTGAACAAGGAGCGTTTCAGAGAAGTGAATGTAAACGCTACGCATTGCATTGTGATGGAAAAGAAACAAGAGATGAAAACGTGGGATGCCAGCTATATCAAGCCCAAGATGAAGAGGATCCTGATATTCCCGCTGTTGCGCCTATATCTTGCCCGGCGCAGTGCGTGGGGCTCAAAGCATATTTTCTCCAGCCCAGCTCTTTTGACGCAAATCCTTCAAACACTCTTTCGTTTTTCAAACAAGATCAAGTAAAGTCCTGCTCCGCCCAAGAAGAAGGATGCGAAGAGTTTACCAATATTGACCTTGAAGGCAAAGGCGGGGAGGCGCGAACGTACTTTTCAAAGACTATTGCGTGCGAACAAACCGAAATACCTGCCATGCGCACTGTTTTCTACAGCTACTATGGTTCTGAACAAGGCGGAAGACAACCGATAGCTTACTATCTCAAAGCAGATACAGCAGGTACAGACAGCGGGAATCCTGCATGCGCTCCAGGCGAAGACTGCGAGTGCAGTGCGGATATTTTTAAGAGTCAATTAAAAAATCGCCAGATTGAACCTCTTACTTGCCGAGAGTTTATCAGCGCTTCTGGCGCAGTATCATATCGCTACGTTGACAAGTTAATATATCAAACCAATGACTGCAGTGAATATCGCCGCACTATTGGCAGTACAACACGGTTTGCTTCCAAATCATTGAGCTCAAAATGCTCTGCTCAAACAGTAGGGTGCAGGGCTTATTCGTCAACAACCGCAGGCAATTACGCTCTTGTGGCGAAAGACACATTTGAACAAGAGCCATTCACCGCCAAGTGGAGTGCGCCAGACAATAGGGCAGACATAACAATCAGTACATCAAGAGAAGCAGAAACTGTCGGAGGGCGGAGCTTGCGCATAAATGCTAGTAGCACATCAACAAACATAGAAACAGAAAAAGACATCGCGCTCAAACAATCGTATACGTACACGATAAGCATGGTTGCAAAAGCAGTCGCGAATGCCGAGTTGAGCATTATCAGCAGTGATGACAGTATAAAAAACATACTCGGCTCCAGCCGGTTTAACAGTTCAGGATGGCAATATTTCACATTCACTGTTGAAAACGCGACTACAACAACACGGCTTGCATTGCGCATTACACCGCCGTCAGGCACATCGCTTTTACAAGCGTTTTTAGACAATATCTACATAAAAGAATCACAAGGCGCAACTGTGTACGCAATAGATACTTCCACAAAAACAGAAAATTCGCGGCCAAGCGAGTGCGAGATAACCCCCGGCTCTGGAAACTATCAGACAACCTGCCGTCTTTACAGCGCTTCTGACATTGAAACAGCTCAACCTTACTCTAGTTTTTCAAAAGTTTGCCCGCTTGCATTTGTGGGATGCCGAGCAATGCAAGATCAAAACAGCGCTAGTACGCTTTATTTGGTTGATACGCCCCTTGCGAGGTGTGATTCAAAATATGCAAATTGCACTGCTTACGGGCTTCCTATGCGCACGCGCGACAGCATACAAAGATCAGGCACAAGCATAACAGTGGAGACAAATATCGCATCCCAGCCAAACCCAAATAATGGAAAACGCGAAGAGTGGTCAACAGTGTATTACAAAATTACACAGGAACATATTAGCGCAAGCTCCACTTTGCTTTATGACGCTGATGAAAGCAATGATTTAGAAGCGTATAAAGGAGGCATTTGTAAAGAACAAGAAGTTGGATGTAAAGCATACAACACACAGAGCGCGAAAAGATATTTTAGGAGTCCGGACAAAAATGTTTGCTACTGGGGGGCAGTGGATGTCCCGGGTAGAGCAGGATCAGAGACTGGCTGGTTTTATCGGGCGTGCCGCAAAAAATCGTCTGATATATTGAATGAATTGCTTAATCAGGAGAATGAACTTGAGTATCCGTCATATCCATGCCAGAGCAATGATGATTGTAAAGGGCTTAGTGAATCCGTATATACAGGAACGTGTGATGCTCAAGTAAATTGCGAAAAGGCAGAAGAAGGCGGAGGTCCCTGGTACCCTAATGCATTTAAGAAAGCGGATGCTACTGATCAACCGGCTATTGACTATTGGAATACACGCGGGCCATTTTCTTACGCGCGGCAGTGCCCGGAAAGCGCAAGCAGTTGCAGAGAAATTATTGACCCGGAGTGCGAGCAGTGCGGGCCAAGCAATCCTTCTTGTTCTGAAGTTGATGAAACGGGCATGAATGGCACGCTTCGCACTGATTACGGCCGTTTCACAGAAGAAAGCGGTTTTCGCGGAACCGCCTGCTTGCGAAAATATTATTATCTCTCGGATTCAGAGTCTGCGTCCCAAGAGTGCAGCGGAGAAGTTGATCCTGAAAAAGGGTGTATTCTTTTCCACAACACAGACATTGGCGTACAGGACAAGATCTACGATTCCAACCATTATTATGCGAAATATAATAAAACAAAGCGCGGCGTTACAATAAATCAGGCAGATAAAGATTTGCCAAATTATGTACCTGATTCAAATGTTATTCTCAAGACCAAGCTGGACAGGGAATGTAAAACATGGCTTGAGTGCGCCGGAGAGTTTTTGGAAGGAGAAAAAAGCGTATGTGTTGAGCGCCTTCCCTGCGACCAGCGCGACGCGCTTGGGAATTGCACAAACATTCTTTTTCCAAAATCTAAAGTGTGTGAAGGCGCAACTTCGCCATCTGATTGTCTTGTGGACACAGACTGCACAGGAAAAGGAGGATCTGGAAAATGTGTTTTAGACACAGCGGATCAGTTGTGCGAACAAAAGAGCACAGAGGACACTTGTAAGCCCAATCCGCTATGCGCATGGCTTTCCGGCAGTGGGAAGTGCGTAGATAAGACCGCGCCTTCTTTGGCGCGCACATTTGTTTCGCCGTATAAGCAAGCGCAAAACGTGGCAACAAGCATTGATATGTCATTTGCCATGCTTTCCGGACTATCAAGGCCTGATATGGATTTTGGAAACAAATTTCCTATTGATCCCTACGCGGGGTATAAGCCAACTCCGCGAGGGCATGATGGATTTTTTGATTGGGGGCAGTTGAGTAGCGGCAGTGGTAGTATAGTGCAAAACAAGTTGTCTATTAGAGGTGTTGCGGGTGCGAATGACACAACTGTTGTATCCTCTTGTCGGCTCTATCCTCGCCAAGATGCCCATCATATTGCTTATAATTCTGATAATGTTATAAAGCCAAATGACGCGTGCAACTATACAATCAGTCTTCAGAAAAATACAGGAATATACGGATATTGTGTTGAACCATATCCGCAGAAAGTTAAAAATGAACCGAATAGGCAGGCAATATATGATGCGTATAAAAGCGGCAAAGTATGCGCGAAAAATCCTGTAAAACCATGCCCCAGCGGCGCTGAATGTAATTCAAGGGAAGGGCCATGCATTGACAGTTATGGATACCGCAACTCCTGTCTTGTCTGGCACCCGGTGGATCAAATCACAAATCAGCCAACTCCAGGAACTGCGGCTGACGAAGAGATATATGCGTATAAAGAGAACGGTGGCAGACCTGTTTTATATTGCGTGGGAAAGGACAGTGTAGTGGGAAATGAAAGGTGGGTAAAAACAGAAAGGCCCGAAAGAACTTTTCATACTAGTTCTGACTTATCCACACGAAAAAAGTTTGTTTCGGGCAATCCATACGAACCATATGTTGATAATGACAAGGTTGCCGAAGATTTTAATAATATAGATAGTGATGACGGCGATCTTGCAAAGATAAGTAGTACTGGTATAAATAACATAAAGAACTATTTAGCATTCGAGAAAGCTAAATATATTGGTGGTCTTTCTGAAAAGAAGTTTTTTGACCTTACAGTGAACGGAAGAAACACTATCATTCCTTTTGGTAATATTAAAATGAACCCTACTGAAATATTTGAAGGTTGGGAGGGTGAAGAAATAAAATGGGATCACATTGAAAAAATAGAATATACAATAGGTTATGCTTCTGGCGATCAAGTAAGAAAGCAATGGGCACTACCGACAGAGAGAGAAGACCAAAATATAAAAATCGGCTTTACCGGCCTTGATACTGAACAAATTACCACTACTAAAATAGAAGACAGTAAGCATGGGCGAGTTGGAAATAGTAAAGTAATTATAGATGAAAGAGGTGAGTATGGTTTTGGATTTGCGTCTTGGACCCATCCGAAAAACCGCGAAGTAGATTTCATTGGCAGAAAAGCATATGATAGTTGGAATTATAATGACGATGGAACTACTCGTGACAGGAGAGCGGAACTGCGGGATAAAAAAAGGACTGAAGGTGAGATAAGTGCAATAATAAAGCCCCATGAAGATATTTTTAGTTCAGGATGCGACAGTGAAAGGAATTGGATAGTTGTTCTTGCAGAAAAAGGTCTAATTGGTGATTTTAAGGGTAAATTTATGGGATGGAAAGTAAGGGCTTGCGTTGATGATACAGGCATTGACACAGATGAGAATTTTTTTGTTATCACGCCAAAAATTTACTTCAAAAAGTACAATGCAGAACTCAAATACATGGCAAAGGATTCATTTGACTATTGCAAAGCGTTTATAGGCACAGCTCCAGCCACAATTAATGACGTAGATACAAAATGGGCAGTGGGGTATTATACTCGCACAAGAAAAGGCGTTGAAAACAGGGGGCTTGGCAAACCCCTTAGGAATTCAAGGGATGTACTTGAAGGGCTTCCAGCAAGCGGCAAGACAATAATAAAAGACAACGCAAAAACACAATACTGGCACACTGATTCTGATATTGGAGCAGGCGCTGTTCCTCAAGGCCTAACTGAAGAATCATTTAAGGATAAGGATACAGATCCTGGCAGCATTGCTGACAAGGATTCGCTAAGAGACCTTTCAGTCCCAGCGCGAAACACTGACGGATCATTTTCAGCAGAAAATTTCATGAAGGAGACTGGATTTGTGCTTGGACGTGATTATTATATATTTGACAAAGATGAAATGCCTGCAGGCAAACCAATTGGAACCGGCGCATATAGGATGTATACTTTGGATGATATTACATCAAAAAAACTGCCAGATCCGCGCATTGACTTGAATAATAGAGTAAGAAGCATAAGCAAACCCATTCAGTTTTATGGCGCTCAAGCGAAAATATGCTCTATTGATGATCAGGCATGTAAAAACAGTAAAACATACGAGCGGCTAGCCGCTAACCAGTTTACTTTTGAAAGCGGACGACTATACCAAAAGGCGGCAATAAGGTTTTATCTTAATGTTGAGCAAGATCAACTGCCAGTGCGAAAGCTCATTGTTAGCTGGGGCGATGGCGGCTCACGCCATTTGAAATTTGCAGATACGCAATTAGGCGCAGGGCGCACGGCGCGCGGGTGCACAGACGCGGACGCAATAGACAATGGAACTTGCAATGAACTGCCGTATCAAGCCACTCATGTGTATAAATCATCTCCCATAGGCAAAAAGATTTGCGTGTATGCAAAGGATAACTGGGGACGAAGCTCCCAAGTTTGCGGGACAATAGACAGGAACGACGAGGGAATTTTATTTATGAAGGGTTGGACTGCACAAGATGATGATACATTTAATGCATATAACCAATGACCCCAATCACATTCCTTACAACATATATCCGCACACATAAGCGTTGGCGTGCCGCAAGCATTGCCGGCGCGTGTTTGGTTGTGTTTGCCGGCGTGTTTGGGTTTGCGTATAAAGGGGAAGCGTTTTTTGCACCAATTGCAATCGGTGTCGGATCTCTTTTGGCTGGGGCGGTTGGCCTCAAATACGCGCAAGATAATTTGCTCTCCGGGATAGCGGCAATTTTTCAAGCTGTTATAGCAGGACTTACTTTTTTATTTCTCCAGGTAATTCAACTCATAATTATAGTAGCACGCTATACTCAATTTATTGATTCTGTGCCTGTAACACGAGGATGGGAAATTGTTAGGGACCTATGCAATATGTTTTTTGTCCTTATCTTACTGGCAATAGCAATAGGGACCATTTTACAGCATGAAAAATACACATACTCAAAGACTTTGCCGAAATTAATCAGCGCCGCGATTTTAATCAATTTTTCAAAAACAATCGCCGGACTCGCTATTGATTTTGCAAATGTGATAATGCTCACGTTTGTGGGCGCGCTGGAAAATACAGCAGGAGGCAATTTTGTCGCACTTATCGGACTCCAAGATTTTTTGAATTATGTAAAAGCTCCCGATCAAGCAAATGTGGATGTTTTGGGTGTTTTTCTTTCGTATATATTAGCTTTTATTTTTGTTGTAATCTCTCTTATCGTTGTAGTGGTAATGCTTTATATCTTGATCGCGCGCGTGGTTGCGCTTTGGTTTCTTGTGATTTTGTCTCCGGCGGCATTTTTTCTTTCCGCGCTTCCCGATGACAAAGGGTTTGGAAAAAAATGGTGGGATCAGTTTGTGAATTATTTGATTGTTGGTCCGATTATGATGTTTTTTTTGTGGCTTTCGTTTACCACATTGCAGCTAAGCGGTCAGGCATCTCCAGAGGGAGCGCCTTTATTGGGCACACAGATAAGCGGTTCAGATACTATAGAAGACATTAACTTTCCAAATGTTACAGGCACTGCAGTCGGCAGTCCCCAACATACCCTTGGCACGTTTCTCGGGATCGTCATGCTCCTCGGCTCCATGGTCGTTGCCCAACAGCTTGGCGTGGAAGGCGGCAAAATGGCAGGAGGAGTGGTGGAAGGCGCGCGTGCATGGGCCGCCGGCAAAAAAGGCCCTTCTCCGATGCGCTGGGCGCGGGAACGCTACGATATGTTTTCCAAAATGCGCCAGAAGGCTCGGGAAGAGAAAGTCAAAGAAAGTCTTGTGCGCTGGGGGAGACCTCTCGGCGTGGCGGCAGCTGCCGTTGGCGGCGTAAAAGATATGGCTGCCAAGTGGGTAGCTACGCAAAATTTTATGAAAAAGCCCCGGGAAATGTGGAATAAAATGTATACAG
>CAZKXN010000004.1:0-1734 GCA_964556905.1 uncultured Gammaproteobacteria bacterium | reverse complement strand
AAGGGCTATTGCAGAGAAACTTGCTGATCTCGCTGGAGATGCGTCAGATCAAAAAAACAAAGCAGGAGAAACAGAACAAGAAGCAAGAAACAGAAGGGAGCGCGCTGCTCGGCTTGAGTCAAAGCCGGAAGATTTTCGCAGAATGAAGGACGTTCTTGCAGGAGAAATTGAGCAGGCAGAACGAGAATTTCCAGAAAATGAATCAGACGAAGAACGTGGGAAACGACAGAAACGTATTGAAGGAATGAAAAAAAAGATGGAAGAGCTTGAGGGTGATGCCAACCTTGCTGAGTCGCCCGCGGCCTTACTGGCACGAAGAGCAAAGCTAGAACGGCAAAGAAATGAAAAAGCTTCACAAGTGGATAAAAAAGCAGAAGAAGCCGACGATGCGGGTTTACGAGGGAATATTGATGAAATGAAGAAAAAGGCATCAGAACTTATGGCACTCAAAGATGATCTCGAAGGCATAAGCAATAAAATAGAATCTGTTGATGGTATATTGACTCCAGATGGAAAACGTCGTAAGGCTGATCGGATTGAAGAGAAAGCAAAACAGCTGGAGGAGACGGTGAACATATCTAAGTTGACAGATAAGGAATTTGAAGAGAAACATGGTAAGTCAAAAGCTGAAATGTTGGGAGAAGCCGATTCATTTAAAAAACAAGCAATAAAAGAAAGAGAGTACGCAGACTTTTTGGATGATCATCAGAAAGATCCAGATGGAGGATTTGCCGCTCTGAAAAAAAAGATGGCCTCTGATCTGCGTAGTGAAGCTGTGGGGCTTGATATGGATTCAGACAAATATAAATTAAATGCTCAGAGTTTAGAATTTAAAGGTGCGGTTGCGCGTGGTCTGTCTTTAGCTCCGGACGTGATGTTACAAAGCGGAAAATTTGTTGGTGCAACGGTTCTTTCTACTGTGGGAGGGGGGGCAGGCCTCCTGCTTCCGTATTTGGGAGATATGGCAAACGGCATTGATGGGTTCGGAAGGCGCGTGATGCGAGATATGGACGATCTTCAGAGTGAATCTATATCTTCTGCACAGAAACACGTATCCGGTCTGCGAGATGAAGTGGTAAAAGCTATTGCCGCCGGGGCAGTGAAAGGGTTTTCTAATATCGATCAAATGGCAGCGCAAAAAGAAATGATGAAGCGACAGCTCTATACTACCGAAGAAATTGATGGAGCGCGTACGCTTTTTGCCCAACGTGGCGGGAGAGCGGGAGCATTGGAGTCATTTGATTATGATGTATGGTCGAAATATCCGAGCCAAGCGTTTGGCATGACGCCAGAACAGCTTGTTCATTTACTCGAAAAAGGGCGTGTATCACTCAAGGATATCGCATCGCGTCCTGATGCAATAAACGCGGATTTTCTAAAGGCAATCAATCGTCTTGCAAACAATATCTCTGCTGGGCATCTCATGGATATGAAAAGCAATCCCATTATTGAGGCGGCAATGAAATCGACAGCTATTAAATCAATTAAAGAAATGCGAGAACAGGGAAAGGACAGAGATAGTGATGGCAATGAGACACACGATTATATGATGATGTCAAAAACTGCAGGGATGACCCGTGCCTATCTTGACAATAAAGACCTTTTTCATATCACAGCAGATGGGTTTCAAGGTCCTGACAGAGAATTTAATGAAAGAATGTTTCAAAATGCCATGAAGGACGACGACGTCGCTCCGTATATGATGTTGACTTTGCATAATTCTCTACTCCAAGA
>CAZKXN010000003.1:12877-27885 GCA_964556905.1 uncultured Gammaproteobacteria bacterium | reverse complement strand
ACCACGCTTGTACCGGATTAGATACCCCGAGCGTAAGCTCGTGGGTGATTCATTTGTGTTGGCAATGAATAAATTTAATTGTGTTGGCAATGAATAAATATTGCGAATTTTAAGCGTATTTTTTATGCAACTGAACAATTTTTTGATACAAGCAAAATTGCTTTATTTTATAAGGTTTTTTGACGTTTTTTTATGAAAATTTCGTTCTGGGAAGAACGAAATTTTAGGATCTTTTTTAGATTAAAATAAGGTGAAATTTTATAAAAAAATCATCATCTGCTTGTCTCTTTTGGGATATAATATTGTGCGACATAGAAACACTAACGAATCTGTCATTCCCGCGAAAGCCGGATAGTTGTTAGACGTCCTGGGGCAATATCGGGAATGATAAACGAAGCTTTATTTTAGATAAACGCGTAAGTCCTAAAATTAACTCATGGCGGAAGCATTAAGATTGAATGTTTTGGCAACGTGTGCAACAATACGTTTAAGGTTGTGTAGAGTAAGAAGCGCTATGCACTTCCAACAAACAGAGCCCTAATCAGGCGTTGTTGGCATGGCGCCGCATTTTCACCATTTCAGATAATTTTTTGAGTTTTGTAATTCAAAGCATAGATGATACGGTTTCTGCAGACAAAGCAGTCTCACAGGGCGCACCTATTTCATTACCAGGTTAACCGTTAATCTGTAAAAGAACTGTTTTGTTTGAATTGCCGCCGGACGCGAGGACCCAAGAACAATCAGTTAAAATAGGACATTCAGCCATATATGTTTTGGAGTTTTATAAAATGAACGGCCTGTAGCTCATTGGTAGAGCAGTGGCCTTATAAGCCATTGGTAGAAGGTTCAATTCCTTCCAGGCCGACCAATTCAGACATTTTGAAAATTGAGGAGCATGTAAAATTTATTAAAACCCAACAATAATGACACCGCTTCCAAAAATCTATACAGCAAGCGCATACGAAGATCGTATGTATCATCTCTGGGAAAAGTCCGGATACTTCAACCCTGACAATCTGGAAAAGCGACGCGCGAAGGGGAGGTCATTTTCAATCGCTATGCCGCCGCCAAACGCGACTGGCACGCTCCATATCGGACATTGCATGATGCTTGTATTGCAGGATTTAATGATCCGATATCATCGCATGATAGGGGATACGACTCTTTGGCTTCCTGGCACTGACCATGCCTCCATTGCCACACAAAACAAAGTAGAAAAACTTCTTTCAAAAAAAGGTCAGACTCGGCATGATTTGGGCAGGGAAAAATTTCTGCGGGAAATAAGCGTGTATGTGGAAAAATCGCGCGTCGCTATACGCAATCAAATCAGAAAAGTAGGCGCAAGCTGTGATTGGAGCCGTGAGCGATATACTCTTGACCCCGGCTTGTCAAAGGCAGTGAGTGAAGTGTTTATCCGTATGTACGGAGACGGGCTTATTTATCGCGACTATCGCATTGTCAACTGGTGCCCTCGTTGTCACTCCACTCTTTCTGACGATGAAGTCATATACAGACCGGAAAAAACAAAATTCTATTATTTCAAGTTTGGCCCTGTCATTATTGGCACGGCACGGCCTGAAACAAAATTTCAAGACAAAACTATTGTGGTGCATCCCGACGATCCGCGCTATAAACAATACATTGGGCAAGAGTTTACCACCGAATGGATTGAAGGCCCTATCACCGCGCATGTCATTGCGGACGCTATTGTTGATCCCGCATTCGGCACAGGCGCTATGACTATTACACCAGGCCATAGTTTTGAAGATTTTGATTTAGCTAAAAAATATCATCGTCCCATTCTAAAAATTATTGATGAAGATGGCAACCTTACAAAAGAAGCAGGATCTTTTATGGGAAAAAATGCCAGACAAAGCAGAGAAAGCATTGTCGCACTGCTTAAAAGCAAGGGGGTTGTTGATCGCATTGATGAGGGCTATGAGCATAATCTTTCCGCGTGCTATCGATGCAATACAGCCCTTGAGCCGCTTCCTTCTTTGCAATGGTTTGTTTCCGTGTCGCAGATTGTGCCTGCGTATTCAAAATCGCTCAAAGATCTCACTCGAGATGCTGTGCAATCAGGACGTGTTACAATTATCCCGAAACGATTTGAAAAAACATATTTCCATTGGATTGATAATCTTCGCGACTGGTGCGTTTCTCGTCAGATTTGGTTTGGCCACCAGTTGCCTGTGTATTACTGCAAAAAGGAAAATAAGGGATGCGGAGAAATTGTTGTTTCGCATGCCGCGCCTGATGTTTGCCCGAAATGCGGCAACGCAACTGTTGTGCGCGATGAAGATACGCTTGACACGTGGTTTTCAGCAGGCCTTTGGACATTCTCAACGCTTGGATGGCCTGATTCTGCGTCTGGAGATCTGGCGAAATTTCACCCTACCTCGATCTTGGAAACAGGATACGATATTCTTTTTTTCTGGGTTGCGCGCATGATTTTGATGTCTCAATACGCGCTCGGCGAAGAGCCGTTTAAGACAGTGTACCTCCATGGCTTGGTTTTGGATGTTGAAGGAAAAAAAATGAGCAAGTCAAAAGAGGAAACTCTTATTGATCCGCTTGACGTTATTCCTGCGTATGGAGCTGATGCATTGCGTGCCAGCATGCTTGTTGGCGTTACACCGGGTAATGACTTGCGATTGGACGCAAAAAAAATCGCGAGCTATCGAAATTTTGTAAATAAACTTTGGAATATCGGAAGATATATTTTAGAATTCGGCGCGGTGCAAAAAGAAAAACAAGAAACTGGCGCTGGAGCTTTTTCCCTTGCTGATACATGGATCACGAGCAGGCTCAACAAAACAGTCAGAGAAGTGACGGATCACATAGAAAAATATCGCTTTTCTCAAGCGGCTGAAACATTGCGATCATTTACATGGGACGAGTTTGCGGATTGGTATGTGGAGTTTGCAAAAATTGAAGGAGGAAAACGCAGTATTCTTTTTTCAATTTTCCGCACTCTCCTCGCGCTGTGGCACCCCTTTATCCCATTTGTGACAGAGGAGCTTTATCAGCAATACCGAAATGTTGCAAAAGATACGTTTGATAAAAAATCATTGCCTCCTGAAATTTTGATGACCCATCCTTGGCCGCGTCCGCAAAAGAAATACGAGAACAAAAATGCAGAAGAAGATTTTGGAATCGTGCGTCAGCTTATCCAAACCATTCGCAACGCACGGGTGGAAAATGGAATAACGGCATCGCAAAAAATACAAGCAGTTTTTTTTGGCCCAGCTCGGACGGATTTGCTCCACAGCCACGAAGCGCACTTCAAACGCCTTGCGTCGCTTGATTTTATTACGGTTCTTGAAAAAGGAAACAAACCTGCAAACGCTGTGTTTCTAAAAGTTCACGATATTGAAGTGTACCTCCCTCTTGGTCTTATGAAAATAGAGGAGGAAAAAAAGCGCATGCTCTCCGAAGCTGAAAAATTAGAAAAACAAGCGGCAGGAGTGCGGAAGCTTTTATCGGAAGGGCAATTTCTTGCGAAAGCGCCGAAAAACGTGGTGAAAAAAGAGCAGGAACGTTTGGCGAACTATCAAGACGCGCTTGCGCGCCTGCATGAACAGCTTGCAAAGCTAATGTAATGTTTTATGACAATGATTTTATTAAAAAGCGTGATTGGGAGCAGTATCACGCTCCTAAAAATTTTGCAATACTAAATTTGAGCTTGGTGGGAGGTAGTAAGGTTATGAATTCTTCGCACCTTCCGAGTATTCTATAATAATTTTTTATCACTATGGCTAAAGCAAAAACAGATTCTTTACAGATTCTCACTCGCGGAGTTGAAGAAATCATTGTCAAAAAAGAACTTGAAAAAAAATTGCGGTCAGAAAAAAGACTCCGAATTAAATTTGGAATTGATCCGACAGGAGACCTTCTGCACCTTGGACACGCTGTTCCGTTGATTAAATTGAAAGAGTTTCAGGATGCCGGACACACAATCATTTTTTTGATTGGAGATTTCACTGCGCGTATAGGCGATCCTTCCGGGCGCAGCAAGCTTCGCCCCGCTTTGAGCGAAGAAGAAATAAAAGAGAATATGAAGTCGTATCTGAAACAGGCAGAGTTAATACTGGACATAAAGCGTGTAGAGCTTCGCTATAACTCCGAATGGTATAAAAAAATGGGTTTTGATGATTTTATTCGTGTAAGCGCGCATACAAGCGTCACACAGCTTCTTCATCGCTCGGAATTCAAAAAACGGATAAAACAGGGAGGGGAAATATCAATGCCAGAAATCATGTATCCGTTTTTGCAAGGATATGACTCTGTGGCGTTGCGATCAGATTTGGAAGTAGGCGGCACGGATCAGAAATTCAATCTTTTGATGGGACGCCAGCTTCAGGGGCGGCACGGTCAGCCCCCTCAAGACGTACTTATGGTGCCTATCCTTGAAGGGCTTGACGGCAAAGAAAAGATGAGCAAGACATATGATAATTACATTGCATTGACCGAGGACCCAAAAGAAATGTACGGCAAGCTGATGTCTGTGCCTGACTCGCTGATGTGGAAATATTTTACGTGCCTTACGCGCGTTCCGCTCAAAGAAATAGAAACGCTTTCGCGGCAGATAAAAGCCGGAACCGTTCATCCGCGCGACGCAAAAATGACTCTCGCGCGGGAAGTAGTTTCGTTTTTTTACACGACGCAGAAATCGCAGGAGGCAGAATGTACGTTTATTCAAGTATTCCAACAAGGAAAAATTCCTGATGAAATGCCGGCTGTTATGGTTTATGAGAAAAATCTTTCTCTGCTTGATCTTTTGCTTGCCGCAAGCTTTGCGTCAAGCAAAGGCGATGCGCGCCGCGTGATCCTGCAAGGGGGAGTTTCAATTGACGGAATACAGAAAAAAAATCCTCAAGAACGCATTGCGATCCATTCGTCCGGCAGTATTATTAAAAAAGGGAAACGGCACTTTGCAAAAGTGGTCCTTAACGACTCTTAAACGTATGGAGCGCGGCGGATATCATCCCCATCCTTTTCAAGAGCCCGTATTTCGGAATGCACCCGAAACAATTTTTACGCAGGAATCACTTAAACTCCTCAAAGCGCGTGGTTTTCTTTTTATCGCAAATAGAGATGACGATCCAGCGCTCTACAATTTGCCAACAGTAACTCTTCAGGCAGAAAAGCTCGCGCGAAAAGTTCATAGCGGAGGGACCGTATCAAGAGGTTTAGATCCTCAAAAAATGTCTAAATTGTCTCTTCGCAGTTATATTCTTGACGCGCAAGAAAACGGGTATGAGATACGCCTTAAAATCGGCGAATACGACGCAGGGCAAGATCGTATCAATAAGAAAAAAAGAAGGGTGGCAGTATTCAGGAGATTTGATCTTTTAAGATTTTTTGTGCCCGATATCAACGAATTAGCCATTGCCGGCTATGAAATAGATAATTCAAAAATGTTTAGTTTTATCGCATGGGGAGATCATATGGAGAATCTGCCGCCAGACATTATTCGGCAAGCGCACACGTACAATCAGACTCTCCAAGATTACATCCTAGAAAAAGAACGTATCGGGTATCATGTGCTTTTTGCAAAAGCTCCCAAAAAAGCAAAACAAGGCGATGGAAAAATCAGCAACATTATTGCTTGTTATAAACAAAAGCCCATAAGTGGGTGAAAACTGTCCTACACTTAAATTATTATGCAAGAGATCTTATGTTTATGCCATATAAAAACATACTTTCTGAACTTGCGGGGTTGATTGAGAAGCGTGTTTTAGATATTCACGAACGCATACCTATTGCATTATTTGAAACACCTCCCTCTTCAACGCTTGGAGATATTGCGCTTCCATGTTTTTTTCTTGCAAAAACGTTTAAAAAAAATCCTGTTCAAATTGCGCTGGATATTGCATGCGCAATCCAAAAAAATCCGTCCGAACTGATTGAACGCACGGAAGCAAAAGGGCCGTATGTGAATTTTTTTCTTTCAGCAAAATTATTAGCGCGAAAAACTCTTGTTTTTGCCGATCCTTTACGCGGTTTAAAGCAAAGACAAAACAAAAGATCTATTGTGCTTGAGTATGTGTCTCCAAACACCAACAAACCCCTGCATCTTGGACACGTGCGCAATGCGTTTCTTGGTGACAGCATCGCGCGGCTTCTCAAAGCAACAGGACAAAAGGTGCACAAAACATGCTTGGTAAATGACAGAGGAATTCATATCTGCAAGTCAATGGTGGCATATCAGCATAGAGGGAAGAAACAGTTGAGCCCAAAAACAGAGAATAAAAAAGGCGATCATTTTGTGGGTGATTGCTATGTGTTTTTTGAAAAAACAGTGAAAAAAAATCCTTCCTGGCAGACACTGGCGGCAGAATGTTTGAAAAAATGGGAATCAGGGGACAAACCAACACGCGCGTTATGGAAAAAAATGAATACATGGACACTGAAAGGATTTGCGGATACATACAAAACTCTCGGCATATCATTTGATAAGACATACTACGAGAGCGCTTTATACAATAAAGGACGCGACAGTATTTCAGCCGCAGTAAAAAAGGGCATCTTTAAAAAAGATGAGAGCGGCGCTATTCTTGCGCACCTTGGGGAGTATGGTTTGCCGGATAAAGTGCTTCTGCGAAAAGACGGAACAGCAATATACATTACGCAAGACATTTATCTTGCGTACAAACGGGCAAAGGATTTTAAGAACGCGCGCACGCTCTATGTGGTGGGGTCGGAGCAAGATACCTATTTCAGACAATTGTTTGCAATTCTCAAATGTATGGGTTTCAAAGGAGCGCAAGACCTTGTGCATGTGAGCTACGGCATTGTAAACTTGCCTGAAGGACGCATGAAATCCCGCGAAGGCACTGTTGTGGATGCGGATGATTTGATTAGCAGATTAAAGACAATGGTTTTTAATGTTTTGGATGCGCGAGACGAGAAACTTGAAAAAAAAGAGCGGCTAAAACGAGCTGAACGAATCGCTCTCGCCGCCTTAAAATACTATATATTGGAAGTGGGGCCAGCGTCTGACATGACATTCAATCCAAAAGAATCCATTTCATTTCAAGGCCGTACAGGACCATATATCCAATATACATACGCCCGGCTTAAAAGCATTATCAGAAAATCCGCTCTTTCCGCGCGCGTAATAAAAAAAGGAGCAGA
Source organism: uncultured Gammaproteobacteria bacterium (assembly GCA_964556905.1). Classification (GTDB taxonomy): domain Bacteria; phylum Patescibacteriota; class Patescibacteriia; order JACQRZ01; family JACQRZ01; genus JACQSA01. The sequence goes on along the minus strand of CAZKXN010000003.1, from coordinate 20,745 downwards.
AAAAGGATATTATTCATGGAATGCGGAAAAAAGCTCACTGATCCTTGTTGCGCAATTTTCCTCTGTGGTGCAAGATGCCGCAGAACGCTATGACCCTTCCATACTCGCCAAGTATCTCTATGGCTTTGCGAAGGTTATAAATGAGCACTACCACACGACCCCCATTTTAACGGCAAGCGAAAAAGAAAAATTTCCGCGTCTTGCGCTTGCACTTTACGAAGCGGACACTCTAAAAAAGGGTCTTTCCCTGCTTGGAATAGATGCGGTAGAAAAAATGTAGCTAAAAAACTATGATTGGCACGATTATTCTCGCACTCTTCGGCATTCTCTGCGCTTTATGGTTTCTATTGAGCGTTTTGACTATTTTTTTTATGATCAAATACAACGGCATTTCCATTACTGTCTGGGTGATCATTATTCTCTATTGCACAATTACCATTCCCATACTTATTTCAGCAATTGGCGGAGCAGTGCAAACAGATATTGATTTTAACACGCTTATTCCTAGGATATTTATTGAATAGGTATGTCGCTTTTTCACCACGAACATACAATTCTCAAGGTGCGCAGACATCCGCTTACGTTTTTGATTCAGATTATTATTTTTCTGGTTCTCCTTGCATTGCCGTCGTTGCTGGATTTAGGTGTAAAAATCATTGAATATCCGCTCCCTGATGACGAAATAATACAATACTTTATAAAAATTATAGGCAGTCTGTATTATCTTTATATATTTCTTTTTATCCTCTATTCCTTTTTTGATTATTTTCTTGACGTTTGGATTATTACTGATAAATATATTATTGATATTGAACAGCGTGCGCTTTTTTTTCGTTCAATTACCAAACAAGAAATTATCCGCATCCAGGACGTTACGTCGGAGGTGCGGGGCATTATCCCGACTATTTTTAATTACGGAGATGTACACATACAAACAGCCGGAGCGCAAGAGCGCATTATTTTTCACAAAGTCCCCAATCCGAACAGCGTAGTGGCGACAGTATTGAAAATTCTTGAGGAACAGCGAAGGCGCGCGGGCGCATCAGCGGCGCATATAGCAGGGAATTAAAAATCGCGTTCCTACTCCCACTGCTTTATGCGGAGCGCTTTGCGCGCGGCTTCCTCTTGCGCTTCCTGCTTGGAAGTGCCTTCGCCAGATGCCACCAGTTCATTGCCGAGAAAAATGCCAATACGAAATTTTTTTGCGTGGTCAGGCCCTTCTTCATGGAGCACTTGATAGTGCGGCGTAAGTTTCATTTTTTCTTGAGAGATCTCTTGAAAACGGCTTTTTGGATCAACATCCAAACGTTTTTCAAACACCATTGGAAGTTCAGCAAGCACGAATTTTTTAATAAATTTTTCCGACGTTTTATATCCGCGATCAAGATAAATCGCTCCTATAAGAGCTTCAAACGCGTTGGTGAGGATATATGCGCGTCCTTTTGAAAATCCTGCTTTTGATTCGCCGCGGCTCAAATACAGCAGAGATTCAATGTCAAGTTTTTGCGCAATAGAGGAGAGCATCTTGCTATTTACAAGACTCGCGCGCCAATTTGTCATTTCCCCTTCTGTCGCTGTTGAAAAAAATTTATAGAGATAATCAGTGACCACTAGCTCCAAAACAGCGTCTCCTAAAAACTCAAGTCGTTCATTGTGATCTAGACGGAACGATGGATTTTCATTAATGTAGGATCGATGGACCATTGCCTGGCGCAAAAGGTCAAGGTTTTTGAATGTAATCTTTATCTTTTTTTGAAGTTGCGTAAAATTTTTATCTGCCATACAAAATATCAGAAATCAAAGAAGACAATTGGAAGGCCCGATCAGGTTGCGGATGAGAGTTCTTGGGCATGCTGGTCGTCTTGTTTTATTTTTTTCTTTTCTTTTTGCACTTTTGTAAGCCGATCCTCTTTTTCTTGAATTTGCGGAAGAATATCTTTATACAGCGACCCCAATACTCCATTCACAAATTTTGATGACGATGGGCCGCCATACGCTTTTGCAATTTCAATTGCTTCATTTATAGCGACACGCGCCGGGATTTCAGAATCATATATCATTTCGTAAATTCCCAAGCGCAAAATATTCCGATCAATTGTCGTGATTTGTGAAAGCGGCCATTCTGGCGCGTATTTAATAATATACGCGTCAATTGGTTCTTGATGCTTAAGAACTCCGCTTACAAGGCGTTTTGCAAATCCGTCATCTGCAAATTCAGGAGCAAATTCTTGGAAGCTGTATTCAATAAGGTCATCTGCCTTGCTTTGATCATAGGCGCGAAAGTCCCATTCATATAACGCTTGAACAGCTAATGATCTAGAAAGGTACCTGTTGGCCATAAGAACTTTAGTTGTTTAACTTTTTTGCCGTGAGGAAGCAACGGCTTTTCGGAGCCCCTTTATTTTTTGGACGATAACTGTTTTTCCCTTATATGAGCCGCAAGAGGGGCAGACGCGGTGCGGGAGTATTGCTTTGGAGCAATGCGCGCATTTGATAAACACCTGTTTTTTTAGGGCAAAATGCGATGCTCGTCGCCGTTTTGACGAACGTGATAATCGTTTTCCGGGTAAACCCATAGAAAGAACTCGTTAAGAGATAAAGCAAACCATCAGAAACATAGCATTTTTTTTAGAAACATTCAAGCGCGCGTACAAGACGCATACATCGGCAACACTTTTGAATATTCTATTGGAGTTTTGTATTGAAGGGCTTGGTGCGGTCTTCTAAAAGTTGTTGTACAAGACTGTAAGGTGCAATTGAAAGCCGCAACGCGCGCGAATGGTATCTATAGAGAGAAAGATGGTGAATAGTTACGGTGAATTCGTTTGACCTGTAAGAATAGTAATGATAATCTATGCTAGTCAAAAAAAGGAGGACATTGTGGCAGACAGACGACAGGCAAGGATAATCGTCCTGGTGGCTATCCCGTCGGCAATGGCGGATGGATTTTCCATAGAAGAAAGCAAAAGATTGCAAGGGATTGGAAAACAGCTTGAAAGATTTGAGATAAATAAAAGCGGAGTGGTATACGCCCTTCAGAACCCGAGTAGTCAGCATGCGGCTGGTGAAATTGCTTGCGGTCTAAACAGGGTCTACTGGCGAAACGATATAATAAATTTGATTCGCCTTCCACTCACTTGCGAATCTTTACTCACCCTTGCCAGCAACTTTAACAATGGCGTGCAAGTTGTGGTATATCTTGGAGGAGATCCTGTATTTCTCCGTGGATTTTCAAGAAATTTTTGTGGCAATGAAAGATATAGCTTCCTCCCAGGGGATTGTTTGTTCATTAATTTTGAAAAAAGCGGAAAAAACTATACTTTCAAAGGAAAAGTTTATTTCAAAGCCGCATCCTTTGATTTGCTATAATTTTATTCTCCTTTTCCAGCCGGCCATTTGGCTGGCTTCTTTTTTATATCATGTAAAATAAATTCTTTGCTGCAAATTTTTTATTATGGTTGCGCGAATACCATACTACGCAAGCCGGCAGGGTCGGGTTTATTGCTTTGAACTATAGTCCGCGATTGACGTTTTTTGCGACATAGGGATAATATCCATAGGTGATGATGTTATGATTAACATCATCAGTATATGAAGTTGGTAGGACATTATCACTTCCTTGCTACAACGCTAACGGTATAAATTGCTATGAGTATCAATAACTGAAAAAATACATTCATTCCCAATAAGTTTATAAAGTGCTCTCCAGTCTCCTGTAATATTGATGCTTCGATAATCAAGATACTTACCCTTTAAAGGATGGTTATCGAGAAGCGAATGAAAAGGATTTTCTAAAAAGAGTAAAAGACGCTCTTTGACTTTTTCTCGTAGCTTTTTTGGAAGTTTTTTTAGTTTCTTTTCAAAGCTACGATGTAACCTGATCGTCATATCCGAGCGAGATATTTTTCCAGAGAAGCGCGAGAGGTAAATGGTTGGGACACATTCTTGCCCTGCTGGATATCACGATCAATACTACCGAGAATTTTTTCAAGCTCCGGTGTCATCTGACGAGTGGTAGAAAAAGTTACCTCCTTATCACGAATAAACTGCCGCAAGTAAGCATTCACGACGGCACTCAAAGAAAGCCCGAGATTATACGCGAGTTTTTGGGCTTCTTGTTTCACCTCAACATCTGTTTTTACGTTCAAAACCGTCTTCATATCGATAGTATATACAACGGTTATGTGCTGTCAAGCACGGCAAGAGGGGACTTGTCGTCCCGCCTATTCGGTTTGCCGTGTATCTTGGCGTGGTTGATCTTCGTGGTCCGGTTCTTGTTTTTGCGGACCAATGTGTTTTTCTTGCGCAGGAAGCATGCGCAAAGATTCTGCAGCGCTTGAAGATGTTTTTTGCCCTGCCTGCGTTTTTTGCGCGCTCTCTGTTCTTTTCAGGACTGATTGGAGCATATCTGCAAGAATACTCGTTCTTTCATGAAAAATTTTCCTTTCAGGAGATTTATCAGTAGGAAAAACGCTACTAAGGAATAAAGTACTAACATTAATACTAAGCTGCGCCACTGCAAAAGCAAAGGATAGCGCAGTTAACGCGTCATTCCTCCCGCTTGAAAGTGAATAGAAAAAAAGAGGGTACAAAATAACCGCTCCGGGCACATTCAATAAAAAGGCGGGAGATTTTACAATATTACCGACTCCTGCACGCGCCTTGCGCAATGGCTTGGCAGTGCTTTCTCCTTTTTGCTCAACAGTAAGCAGCATTTGAATAATCAAAGGTTCCAGTGTGCGAAACAATTCTTCAACAAAGGATCTTATCCGCTCTTCGGGGGTGGCTAAAGCCGCTTCTGTCGCTTTTCTTTTTTCATACGCGCGCGTGAGAAAAGATTGCCTGGATTGTTCCGGGATGCCAAGTTTATCAAGTTCTTTTACAAATGCGTCGTGAGCTTCGCCTGGTTCTTTTGGCACTTCACGCCGCATGAGTATCCGGGGCTTAACAATATCTTCAATTTCGTGTATGCCGTCAACAATTGTTTGACGAAGTCGTTTCAGATGATCTTGCGCGCTCTTTTTTTGAGCAGTAAGAGCTCCTTTGGAATCCAAGGTAAATCCATATTGCTTCATCAAGTCGGCATCAAGAGAAAGGACATATTCTTTTATGTATGCCGTGAGCGCTTGTGAAGATTCGCACGCTCGTAAAAAATCTTTCAATCCCAAGCAGAGAAATTCCACTTCTTGCGCATCAAGTTCACCGTCTTCCAAAAGAGACAAAATTTCTTGCTTGCGTTGTTCAACAAGGTTTTCAATAGTATCGCGAAGTTCTCGGGGAAGCGCCTCTTTTATTTTTTCTTGTTTTGAAAAAACTGGCGGATGCTTTTTTTCCGGCATATTATTGGCCTTTCTTTTTGATCTGGCTTAAGCGGGCTTCTTGAAGCAAGGACTCAAGATACTTTTTGTATTCGGCTAGTTTTTCTTGCACATCTTTTGAATAGTCGCGCCGCGCTTGCGCAAGAAGTGCGGTGTAGCTTTCACGCACTGCATCGGCAGTATCCACTCTTTTACTCGCAGATGCTTCCTTTTTATCAGGCGGCAAAAACAAAGATGATACCAGCATAAACGCCCATTTGTGCGGATCTTTGGTAAACGCCAAAATTTGTTTTGTGAGATTCATATGTTTATATCATTGTTACAGAAGCGACTTTGTCGGCAGATTCTTTAAAACGCATGAGGCGCACGCCTTGGGTAGCGCGGCCGGTAATAGATACGCTTTTTACGCTAATGCGGATTACTTGACCCCTTTGGGAAATTATAAGGAGGTCGCCTTTGACTCCTTCCGGCAAATTTGTTAAATCCACAATTTTTGCCATCACAATAGCGCCTGTCTTTGATGTGATTTTTGCTGTTTTTATGCCGCTTCCGCCCCGTCCCTGCACTTTATATGCTTTTAGGGTTGACCGCTTTCCAAATCCGTTTCCCATAACCGTAAGAACATGAGCATCTTTTGCCGATCCATCTACAATATCAATGCCAACAACAACATCATCCCGCTTGAGGCGAATTGCGCGAACGCCAGCGGCAGTACGACCCATAGCGCGTACGTCTGTTTCCTTAAAACGGATTGCTTGTCCATGCGCAGTCACGAGCAAGACTCCATCTTTTCCGGTCGTGGGTTTAACCCATTCAAGCATATCGTCCTCTTTAAGAGTGATGGCGATAAGGCCAGACCTGCGGACAGATTTAAAATCTTCAATATCAGTTTTTTTTGTAAGTCCATACTTGGTCACAGCCAAAAGATATTTGTATTTTGTAAGATCAGCAAGCGATAAAATCGCCGTAATCTTTTCATTTGGCGAAAGTTGAAGGAAATTGACGATTGCCTGTCCTTTCGCAGTGCGGCTTGCAAGCGGCACATCATACGCTTTTAGCTGAAACACTCTGCCTCGTGTGGTGAAAAAGAGAAGGTCGTTATGGGTCATACAGCTAAAAAGCTGGTCAACAGTATCTTCTTCCTTGGTCGTGAGGCCAAGCACGCCTTTACCGCCTCGCTCTTGGATCTTGAAGGTATCAGAGGAAAGCCGCTTAATATATCCATCGCGCGTAATTACAACAAGGGTTGACTCGTTCGGAATCAAATCTTCCTGTTGGAATTTATCAATGCCGCTTTTGACTATTTGCGTTCTGCGCTCATCATTGTATGCGGCGCGAATCTCTTCAGTTTCCCCTTTTACGATTCCTAAAATCTTTTTAGGCGAAGCAAGAAGCGCCTCAAGCTCTCGGACCAATGCGCGTTTTTCTTTGAGTTCCTGCTCTATTTTGAGTTGCTCAAGATTTGCGAGCTGTTGAAGGCGCATTTCTAATATAGCGATTGCCTGCCGTTCGGAAAGCTTGAATTTTTTTATTAAGTTTTCTTTTGCCTGATCCCGATCCCGTGATTGTTTGATAGTTTTTATCACAGCGTCAATCGCATCTAGAGCTTTTTTGAGGCCTTCCAAAATATGAGCGCGATCGCGGGCTTTTTCCAACTCATATTCTGCGCGTTTTGCCACAACTTGCTGGCGATGCTTGATAAATTCTTCCAAAATGGCTTTTAATGTGAGTATACGCGGCTGGATCCCATCAACAAGCGCCACCATGTTGAAATGGAACGCATCTTGAAGCTGTGTTGACTTAAAAAGTTGGTTAAGGATCTTTTTGGGATAGCTGTCCTTTTTGAGTTCAATCACTATGCGGATTCCCTCCCTGTTTGATTCATCCCTAAGATCCCTTATGCCTTCAATTTTTTTTGTACCAACAAGCTCGGCGATTTTTTCTAAAACATTTGATTTGTTTACCTGGTATGGAATCTCGGTGACAAGAATTTGAAACGCACCGTTTTTTGCCTCAACAATTTCAGCGCGTGCGCGCACCACAACTCCTCCTCGGCCAGTGGTGTATGCTTGTTTTAGAGCTTTAATATCATACATAATCCCGCCGGTGGGAAAATCCGGTCCCTTTACATACTCCATCAAGTCGTCCACGTCTGCGTCGGGATTTTCAATTAAATGTATAACTGCGCTACACAGTTCGCCAATATTGTGAGGAGGGATGTTTGTCGCCATTCCGACTGCGATGCCAACTGTTCCGTTTAAGAGAAGATTCGGAAGTTTTGCGGGAAGCACAGTGGGTTCTTGGTACATCCCGTCATAATTCGGCGCAAACGACACTGTATTTTTTTCAATATCAAAAAGCATCTCTTCTGCGATGCGAGAAAGTTTTGCTTCAGTATAGCGCATCGCAGCAGCATTATCTCCGTCAACACTGCCCATATTTCCTTGTCCATGAACAAGAGTATTTCTCATTGAAAAATCTTGCGCCATACGGACAAGAGCTTCGTACACAGGCGTATCGCCATGGGGGTGGTATTTGCCAAGGCAGTCA
>CAZKXN010000003.1:0-12867 GCA_964556905.1 uncultured Gammaproteobacteria bacterium | reverse complement strand
CGATTGCGGCCGACTTGCGAAATTTCGCCGATGCTTTGAGACCCATATCCCACATCGCATACAGGATTCGGCGATGAACTGGTTTGAGCCCGTCACGCACATCAGGAAGCGCGCGAGAAATAATAACTGACATCGCGTAGTCAAGGTATGAATCCTGCATCTCCTCCACTATATTGCGCTGCATAATTTTGCCGCCTGGGATTGGAGCAGAGGAGACTTCATTTGAAGAAAGATTTGAAAGCTTGTGCGATTTTTTATCAATCCTTTTTTTCATAAGACATTTTGCATAATAATTTTTTTGTGAACAAAATCATGAATTTTTACCGCAAAAACCGCTTATCGGCACGGAGGTGAATATATGCCGTTTCAACAGACGAATGTGTGAAAGGGTGCTTTACTGTAAGAGGTTTATATATTATTGCGTGCTTGTTGCTGAAGAGGAAGCGTTTTGGAAAAGCTGATCTTTAAGCAGTTGTGAAAAATCAGTGACAGCGGCTTGATTTTTCTGCGTACTTTTTGTAAATATTGAAACTTGATTTACGACACTCTCAAATTTTTGTTTGCCCTGCGATTTCCATAATCCTTGTACGTCTTGACTTGTATTTATTGTTTCTCTAAAAAGAGATCCGAACAGATCATTCATTCTTTTAAACGCTAATGGCGCCCATGCAATTACAATAATAGAAAAACAAATGCCGACAATAATCCAAAGCGTTAAAGGATTTTTGCTATTCATGCCGGTGTTAATACAACAAGCCGCATGTCATCTGCCGGCAGATCCTTTTTAGCGATCTTATACTTATCCTGCGCTTCAGGCGCTTTCATTCCAAGCGCTTTAAAAAACGGCTCGGCAGTTTCATGATCAGTTTTTAACCCTTTGAGATGGTACTGCATTGGGATCGCAATGCGCGGCTCTATTTCACTCACGATTTCATTTGCCTTTTTGCCATCAAGCACATTTTTTCCTCCAACCGGCAGAATGAGAATATCAACATGGCCTATTGCGTCAAGCTCGGCCTCGGTAAGCTCGCGATCCAGTATCCCGCAATGGACAAGCGTCATTTCGTCAATACGTATGACAAAAAGCCGGCTAGACAAAGAAAGCGCCATGCAATGAACAAGAACTCCGCGCACTTCATACTCTCCCGCTTTTTGGATAATAAATGGCTCTTTTCCTTCCTCCCCTTTTACGCTTCCGACTGCATTGTGTTCTTTTGCATCAGCGCTCACAAATACGACATCTGCCGATATGCGCGGCAGTCTCCACCCAATGCTTGAGTCAAAGGGATCAATAAGGAGTGTTGCGTCAACGACGTTCCCTTGGGTCCGTACCATTGGATTATCATAAAAATAGGGTGGAGGGGATAGTTTATGGGTGAGAACTTAATAAATGAACCATAAAATTTTAGCACGATTACAGGATAAGTACAAGGAGGAAAATGAAGTATATTGACAGAGAACATCGATGTACGTTATTATGTACATGTGATAATTTGAGGATGTCGTTGCCGACCCCATGCTACTCACGGCTGTTCGTTCTTGCTCATTCGTCTGTTCATCGCAGACAGGCGCTAAATAAATTATATGAACTCAAAAACAACAATTCCTATCTCCCAGGCTCGAAAAAACATATTTACTCTTGTTGAAGCCGTCCAGACTCCCGGCATTATTTATACAGTGACAGAAAAGGGCTATCCGAAAGCGGTTATTATGTCGGTGGAGGAGTTTGAATCTTGGAACGAAACACTAGAAGTAATAAAAGATTTTCCCAATCTCACAAAACGAGTTTGCGAAGCAGGAAGAGACATAGCATCAGGCGCATACAAAAAATATGCTACGCAGGAGGATCTTTTTAAAACAAGAAAACATAGAGTAAAAAATAAAGGCAAGTGTTAAGTTTAGGATATGTTATATATTCTTCGATTTCATCCAAGCGTCAAGAAAGATCTTGCCAATATTCCCGATCAAGACTATATTCGTATCAAGAAAGTCTTGAGTTCACTGGAAAGCGACCCCTTCCTTGGGAAAAAATTGTGGGGTGAGTATAAAGGATACTATTCAATTAGAGTTTGGCCATATCGTATTGTATATACGCTTCATAGAACTTCTCAAAGTATAATTATTACAGCTATCGGTTACCGTCAGGGCATATACAAATAAACCTATGAATATCACAATCATTGGAAGCGGATATGTAGGTCTTACCGCAGGAGTTGGATTTGCGCATTTCGGCAATACTGTCACGTGTACTGACATAGATGCTGAAAAAATAGCAAAACTCTCCCAAGGCGTCTGCCCAATTTATGAAATAGGTTTGGAGAACCTTTTGAAGGAAAATATTCAGAAGGGCCGCATCACATTCACCACTGATACTACAACGGCAGTTAAAGATGCTGACGTAGTATTTTTTGCCGTCAATACGCCGGAAGGAAAATACGGCAAAGCGAATCTTTCGTATCTTTTCAATGCCGCAAAGACCGTATCGCCTGTTTGCAGACAGGACACACTATTCATCAATAAATCCACTGCGCCCGTAGGTACTATTGATAAAATTAGAGAAGTAATCGGTCAGGCCCGCGGAGATGACAAATTTTTTGTTGCTGCCAATCCGGAATTTCTTAAAGAAGGTACGGCTGTTGAAGATTTTCTTAAACCTGACCGTATTGTGGTTGGATGTCGTGATCCGCGAGCAGAAGAACTTCTCCGCATACTGTATCGTCCGCTTATTGAACAAGGAGTCCCTTTTATCGCAACGAATATTCCAACTGCCGAACTTATCAAATACGCAAGCAACGCCATGCTTGCCCTGCGGATTTCTTTTATCAATGAAATTGCGGATTTCTGCGAACTATCCGGCGCAGATGTTGGAGACGTTGCGTATGCAATCGGACTTGATAAACGCATTGGCCCGCATTTTTTGCGCGCAGGAATCGGATACGGAGGAAGTTGTTTTGGTAAAGACGTAAAAGCTCTTGCATTAAGCGGTGAAGAGCGCGGATATGAGTTTAAGATAATCAAAGCATTAAGCACGGTTAATGATCTTCGGTATCGGATTGTGATAACAAAACTTGCAAAACATCTCGGCGATCTTGGCGGCAAGCGCATTGCTGTGCTCGGCCTTGCGTTTAAGCCAATGACTGATGATGTCCGCGACGCGCCCTCACTGCGCATCATCCATGAACTTATGGATCATGGGGCAAAGATTACTGCCTACGATCCAGTGGCGAATGAGCCGTTTAGAAAAATGTTTGGCCGTGCGCAAGAAGTCGCATTCGTTTCTTCAGCCGATGAAGCTGTGCGGGAAACCAATGCGCTTCTTATTCTAACCGCGTGGGATGAATTTAAAAATATGCCGCTTGCAAAATTGAAAGAGATGATGAGAGGGTCCCTCATCGTTGATGGCATGAACATCCTCAAACGCGCCGATGCAGAAAAAGCAGGATTTATTTACGAGGGAGTTGGACGGTAGAAATTGCTTTCACAAGAGCAGGTCCTGATGGCACAATTTGAAGAATTGGAAAACGCGCGATTTTTTTTCTAAGAGGGATCGTATCTGATACAAAAATTCGTTTGAATCCCAGTGAGCTGATACGCGTTAAAGCATTGTTCGAAAAAAGAGGGTGTGTGATGCAGAGATAAAATTTTTTGAAACCGTGTTTTTTCAAAAAATGCACAGATTCGCAAATCGTACCGCCAGTATCAAGCATATCATCAACTAAAATTGCAGTTGTGTTTTTTCTTGACCCATGAAGACCTCGCTCTTTGAGCATTCCTGTATAAGGATCGCGTTCTTTTTCTATCCATGCGCATTGTTTTTCATGCTTCAAAGCTCGCGCAAACGCGTATGCTTTTTTTCGCGCCCCTTTATCAGGCGCTATGACAGTAAAATCGGAAATACCTTTGAGGTGTTCCTGCAATGCTCGCGCAAGCGGCTCTAGAAACGATATTGATTTGACAGGAATGGGACTTGCTTTTTGCACGCGTTCGCTATGAAGGTCAAGCGTGAGAATGCGATTTGCTCCCGCGCATGCCAAAAGCTGCGCAATGCACACCCCGGAAAGCGGCTCACCGCTAAGCCGTTGGCGGTCCTGCCGCGCGTACGCAAAGTAGGGAAGCACAAGCGTAGTATCTCCTATCCCGTTTCGCTTAAGCGTGTCAAGAAGAAGAAGCGTTCCCCAAAGGTTTCCCGGCTTGCCCCACGTGCGGCCTATTACGAGAGCGCGTTTCTCAATATGAAGCAATCTAACGTACTGTTCGCCGCTTGGAAATTGTTTCCAAAACGTTGTTTGCTTTTTTGACAATAAAATATGGTCTGCAACATACTGCTCGCATGGAGTAGGTTTGGAAAGAGTGTACACTGCCGTATTGGACCATATTTTAGGTTGCATATTTCGGATTTTATGGATTTTGTTTCATGAGCTTTATCACCTCATCATCTTCTACCTGGCCAAATTTTTGGTACAATTGGCCGACTGCAAAAAATACGCGTGGAGTTTCCAGAACCATTACTGCGTCAATGTTTGTATTTTTTTTAAGGTTGTCTACCGTGTCTTGGGGGCCTCCGGGAATTGCGACAATAATATGCGAAGCGCCAAGTGTTTTTACTGTTTTAACCGCCGCAAACATTGTTAGGCCTGTCGCGATGCCATCGTCAACAACAAGAATTGTTTTTCCATTAAAATCCCTCTCGTCGCTTCCAGAACGATAGAGAGCAAGACGCCGTTTTGCCTCTTGGTGTTCTTTTTCTATACTTTTTTTCAGCACTTCAGGATCAACATCCAAACGCTCATCTTCATTCCAAATAGTATCTCCAGTTACTGTGATTGCGCCGATTGCGTATTCTTCATTCCCAGGGTGTCCTATTTTTCTAGGCACCACAATATCAAGCGGCAAGCGCAATACATCCGCAATCACACGCCCAAGCACGACCCCGCCCCGAGGCAATGCAACGACTATCGTATCTTTTGCGTCTTTATATGTTAAGAGCGCTTGAGACAATTGTTTTGCCGCATCAATGCGATCGCGAAAAATAGTCATAGCGTTTTGTCAAGAATTGTAATAGCGCGGTCTGCGAGTTTGCGAGTGAATATAAGGTGAGGAGTCATAAACAGCGTGTTGCCCGCTGTTTCCAAAAGAAGGCCTTTCCGCGCGCATGCATTCTGCAAAAGGAGCGCTTTTAGGATGTAAGGAGCGTTGGTTTTCTTGTTTTTTACTATCTCTATTCCAAGCGTTAATCCTATTCCTCGTATATCGCCCACATTGGGACGGTCGCGAAAAGCGTTCAGTTTTTGTAAAAAATACGCGCCCACGGTTTTTGCATTTTCCCACAACTTATCACGCACGATTATTTTCACATTTGCGCGCGCAGCCGCCAAATCCATGGGTGCCCACCCAAATGTTGAATACGACGGAATACGAAATGTCTTCAAATAAATAGATTGGGTTATGAGTGTAGCCGCCAATGTGCTGTATCCGCCGGTAATTCCTTTTCCAAGACACAGAATATCAGGTTTAATTCCCCACAATTCACTTGCAAACATCGCGCCGCAACGCCCAAATCCTGTTGCCACTTCATCCATGACAAAAAGAATTTTATTTTTTCGGCAGACGCGTTCTATGGCAGGGTAAAAGGAAGGAGAAGGGACAATCGCGCCGGCATTGGTCCACACCGGTTCACTTAAAAAAGCGGCAATGGTTTTTTTTGAAGCAACGAGGTTTTCAAATTTTGCTATAACTTCGGATTCGGACGGACCGCGCAACGGGTGCGGAAGCGGCAATTTCAAAAAACCAGGAGCGCATGGCTCCATACTGCTATGGCATGCGTTTCCCACTCCTGCCGCGGCATACGTATGTCCATGGTACACTCCATCAACAGATATGATGTCTTGCTTTCCAGTTGCGGCGCGCGCGCATTTAATGGCAAATTCAACCGCTTCTGATCCTGATGTGCATCGAATCGCGCGGACAAGTTTCGGATTTGGCGCACATTTGACCAGGAGCTTTGCAAATTCTTCCCAGCCGCGAAATTGTAAGAATGGCGGAATGTATCTGCCAACTTCCGCTTCCGCGACAATTGCTTTTTTTATCTCTTCATTCTTCCACCCAGCAGTGCCAACGCACCAGCCGGCAATGCAATCAAGGTACTCCTTGCCGCTTTCATCATACACAAAACAACCATTCCCATGGTCAATCGGGATACGGCGAGCAAAGTAGCTCGCGAGTTTATTAGGCATAAAAAGGTTCAATATAATAAGGTTAAAGTCTAGATTTATGCGTGGTATGACAAGTGATTAGGACCGCGAACTGCTTTTAATCCACAGATGAGCCCATTGACCTTCGTAATTGTATGATATAGTATGATAAGATACAAAGTTATATACTATGGATCGCGAACGTCTCACAATCACACTCAAAAAAGAAATACTCAAAAAACTTAACGACTATATTGATGGTTCGCATATTCGCAATCGTTCTCATGCCATAGAATATGTGCTTGCCCGATATTTTGCCCCAAAACTGCGCCGCGCGCTCATCCTTGCCGGCGGTAAAGGAGTTAAAATGCGGCCATTCACGTATGAGATGCCAAAATGCCTTATCCCGGTCAATGGCCGTCCTGTCCTTGATTATACCATAGAAAATCTGCGGCGATACGATATTCGGGATATTATTCTTTCCATAGGGTATCATGGTGAAAAAATTCGCGAACATATCGGAGATGGAAGCCGTTTCGGAGTTAACATTACATACATTGAACAGAGAGGGTTGGAAGTAGGCACTGCCGCTCCCGTGCGGCAAGTAAAAAAGTTTCTTGGCGCTGAACCTTTTATTCTTTATTATGCGGACGTGCTTGCAAAAATCAATTATGACGATATGTTTGATTTTCATATCGCGCATGGCGGAGTGACGACCATGGCGCTTACGTCTGTGAGCAAGTCGTCAGATTGGGGCGTTGTGCGTTTGCAAGGCAGTAAAATACATTCTTTTCTTGAAAAGCCGGATCATCGCAAAGACCTTTCAAAGATCATAAATGTCGGCGTCTATATATGCGAACCAAACATATTTGATTATATAACGCCGCACGCAAAGCGGCTTGAAAAAGATGTATTCCCAAAACTGGTGGAAGAGCGCAAGTTAACCGGTTATATTTTTGCAGGACAATGGTTTGATGTTGGCAATCCGGAAAGCTACAAACAAGCAGTGGGGGAATGGAAAGTGTAGACAAAGGGCGTGTAACGTGTGGCGAGGAAGGCAAGCGCCTTTTTCGCTATACGCTAACCGCCATTTAACTATAATATATGCCGATGCCAAAGATACAATATATTGACGAAGTTGAGATAAAAAATAAAAAAGTTTTACTTCGCGTTGACTTTAATGTGTCTTTGGATGCAGGATCTCAAATCGCGGACGACACGCGCATGGAGCAATCAATACCAACAATCAAACATCTTCTCAAAAACAACAATCGCATTATTATTGTGTCGCATCTTGGGCGCCCGGAAGGCCGAGATCCAAGATATTCATTGTCCGTAGTGGTGAAAAAACTTCAGCAGTACTTTCCTTCTTATACAATCACTCTGGTGAATGATTTTCTCACCGAGCTTGTAGTAGAAAAATTCAAGGAAGGTGAAGCAAAGAAAGATGCTAGTGTATATCCGAAGGATCAAGCGCCGAACCAAATCCTTGTTTTGGAAAATATACGATACTACATTGAAGAAAAACAAAATGATCAAGAATTTGCGCGCAAGATTGCTTCTCTCGCGCACGTCTATGTGAATGATGCGTTCGGTGTGAGCCATCGCGCCGACGCATCTATTGTCGGCGTGCCGCTCTATCTTCCTTCGTATGGAGGATTGCTTTTGAAAAAAGAGGTGGAGATGATCGGAAATCTTCTGGATGAACCCGCTAAACCATTCGTTGCGGTTATTGGCGGAGCGAAAATTGCTACAAAAATCGCATTGATTGGAAAACTTCTTGAACTCGCTGATTATTTGCTCATAGGCGGAGGACTCGCGAACACATTTTTAGCCGCGCAAGGATATGAAGTGGGAAAAAGTTTTTGCGAATACGAACGGATTGAACACGCAAGAAGACTGCTCTTTGCCGCCGCGCA
Organism: uncultured Gammaproteobacteria bacterium; assembly: GCA_964556905.1. Taxonomy (GTDB): domain Bacteria; phylum Patescibacteriota; class Patescibacteriia; order JACQRZ01; family JACQRZ01; genus JACQSA01. The sequence goes on along the minus strand of CAZKXN010000003.1, from coordinate 4,757 downwards.
GAAAAATACCGCGGTTATCCTTCCTTTGGATGTAGCAGTTGGAAATCCGAAAGATGCGGAAAACGGAAGTAAAATTAAAAGAATTACAGATCTTACAAAAGAGGATCAAATCCTTGACATCGGCCCTGAAAGCCAGGCGAAATACGGATCACTTATCAGTAAAGCAAAGACCATTGTGTGGAATGGCCCTGTTGGATATTTTGAAAATCCCCAGTATAGGAGAGGGACAGACTTTATCTATTATGCGATAACGGAAAATGCGGACGCAGTTTCGGTGGTAGGCGGAGGAGATACTATTGCCGCTATATCAAAAAAAGAATATCTGGGGAAAATCTCGCATGTATCCACCGGAGGCGCCGCTATGCTTGAATTTATGGAAAAGGGGAGTCTGCCCGGGATTGAAGCGCTTGCCGGGAAGGGCTTGAAAATTTAACTTACGCAATCAAAAATCGCTTTTGCTATTTTTTCTGAATCATGGCGCAGGATACTTCGTTTAAGACTATCGCCTTTCACCTTTTTTATTGTCCCGTTGGCAAGAAAATCTGCCGCAACCACTCGCACCCCCTTCTTTTTTAATGTTTCAACGTCAGGACATACAAATTCCGCCCTTTCTGACTTATACTTTTTCAAAAGCGCGGAAGCAGGCTTTTTGGTATTCACGATTACAACGTCAATGCCGCCTTCTCCATTGCGTGCGTTAAGATAGCTGTCAAGCACTGCAAGAAAATTTGACGCGAAAAAGCCATTTGTCTGGCCGAATTTTGTCATGATATTTGAAACAAGAATTTTTAAGCCCTTTGATGCCCGTATAGCATCGCTCACCCCGCGCACCAATATATTCGGAAGAGTGCTGGTGTAAAGATCGCCCGGACCGAATACAATAGCGTCTGCGTCATGAATCAGCCGGATAGAGCGATGGTTTGCCGGACCAGAAGGAGAAAGACACATAGAGACAATCTTTAAGTTTCCATTATGGCGAGGTTCGTCAATATAATGTTCGCCCGCAATGCGGTTGCCATTTTCCAGCACAGCAGAAAGTTTTGTTGGAGAAAGCATTACAGGCACCACCTGTCCGCGCACATTGAGGAGTTTTGCGCATAGTTTGAGAGCTTCCTCAATATTTCCAGTAATTTTTTCAAGTCCCGCTATAATGATATTTCCAATCGTATGGCCAGAAAGCGATCCGCGATCAAAACGGTAGGAAAAAAGTTTTTGCACAAGCGGATCAGTGAAAGATAATCCTAAAAGGCATTGCCGCAAATCTCCGGGCGGCATCACGCTTAATTCCCTGCGGAGCCGACCCGTGGAACCGCCGTCGTCTGCGGTAGAAACAATAACGCTGTTATTTGTCGGAAATGATCGCAATCCTTTGAGAAGAGTAAGCGTGCCTGTGCCGCCGCCAATAATAACGATATTTTTCATAGGATAACTTTTAATTTGAGACGAATAATTGCACAAGAATGGTTTTCTACAGTTTCAAATTAGCTTTTACTTCGCCAAACGCAGAGAGCGCCTTATCAAGGTGCTCTTGTGTATGCGCCGCAGAAATCTGCACCCGAATACGCGCTTTGCCTTTCGGTACAACAGGATATGTAAATCCGCGCACATAAATACCCCTTTCGTACAGAGCGTTCGCCATATCTACTGCGAGTTTTTCATCAAAAGTCATTACAGGAGTGATGGGGTGCGATCCATCGCCTCCAAGAGTAAATCCAAGCGTCGCAATCCTTTTTCTAAAGTATACAGTATTCTGGCCTAACCGTTTTTGCTTTGCGGCAAACATGGTATCAAAATTTTTTAATACATACGCAGACACGCCTGCAACCACCGGCGGGAGCGTATTTGAAAATAGATAGGGGCGGCTTTTCTGCCGCAGATATTCAACGATTTCCTTTCGCGCCGCTGTAAAACCTCCGCACGCTCCGCCAAGCGCTTTGCCGAAAGTGGAAGTAAGAATGTCAACACGGTCCATCACGTCCTCTTTCTCAATACTGCCGCGGCCTCGCGCGCCCAGCACTCCGCTTGCATGCGAGTCATCCACCATCACGAGCGCTCCGTATGTTTTGGCAAGATCGCAGATTGCGTTAAGTCGAGCCGTGTCTCCGTCCATGCTGAACACTCCGTCTGTTGCAATGAGTTTGCGCCGCGCTCCGGCGCATTTTTGGAGCTGTTTTTCCAACTCTTCCATATTTGAGTGAGGATATCTAAACCGTTCTGCCTTGCAAAGACGAATGCCGTCAATCAAACTTGCATGATTGAGTTCATCAGAAAATACCGCATCGCCTTCTTTGAGCAGGGTTTCAAAAAGACCTGTATTTGCGTCAAAACATGATGAGTAGAGTATAGCGTCATCCATTCCAAAAAAACGCGCAACTTCAGTTTCAAGTTCTTTATGAATGTTTCCAGTGCCGCAGATAAACCGCACCGATGCCATGCCGTAGCCAGCGTCATCAAGTGATTTTTTTGCCATCACGACAAGATCCTCGCTCCCGGCAATACCCAAATAATTGTTGCCGCAAAAATTAAGAAGCCGCTTTCCGTCAATACTAATCTCTGCGCCTTGGCGGCCTTGGATTATTTTTTCTTCCTTATACATTCCTGCCGCTTTTATTTCAAAAAGCTCTTGTTGTAATTGGTCTTGGAATGGGTACATAAAAATAGGTTACAGGTGTTAGCTTTCAGGTTGCAGATATTAAAACTGAATTAATATCTTTGGATGTTTAAGCATCATCCGTTCAAATCGTTCCTTGCTATATTCGCGAACAGGCAGGATGGTGTTTTCACCGCGTTGTAAAATCACATTGAACATTTTTTCTTGGATTCCATTGCTTGTATCTTCAAGAAGCGCGCGTGTTGTTTCCCACGTCTTAAATAATCGCCGGCCTATCACCGCGTGAAGAGTAAGACCGCGAACAATGAGGCGATCGTAGCATTCTATTGTAAAATTTCCAGATTTAATACCAAACAGGATAACATCGCCGCCTCTTCGTGTCGAGAGGATTGCATTATTCACTGAAGAATTAAATCCAGCCATTTCAAAAGAAACATCAACGCCCCTGCCGTCCGTGATTTCAAAAATTTCTTTTATGACACTCTCATCATGCTCATACGGATTTGCCTTTTTTTGCGGTTTTATCGGAATCACATAATCAATGCCGAGTTCACGAGCCATCCAACCCGCTTTTTCATTTGGTTCAATGCCAATAATTGTCATAGCGTGCATCCCTTTCATTACCAGCGCCGCAAAAAGACCTATTGGGCCCAAACCAAACAGAGCGACTGTTTTGCCCTTAAGATCCACTTTGCTTGCGGCATGCACGGCATTGCCAAAAGGTTCTTGCATCGCAGCAATTTCGGGACGAATCTTTGACGTATCTGTCTTCCATACGATATGGGCAGGCACTTTGATGTATTCTGCAAACGCTCCGTCATAAGAAATGCCAAGAATTTTTTCATTCATGCACACATGTTTTTCTCCCCTGCGGCACTGAAAACATATATTGCATACAACATGGGATTCGCAAGAAACAAAATCTCCTTTTTTGAGATGAAATTCGCGCCCCACATCTGACCCTAGCTGTATTACTTCGCCAAAAAATTCATGCCCGATTATGCGATAATCCTTTTTCTCGGCTTCAAGGCTTCCAAAAATCTGATCCTTAAATGCTTGCCGGTACCAAATACCACGATCGGATCCGCATACACCAGCGTAATGCACTTTTATAATAACCGTCAAAGCGTCAGCCCTACTATTCTTTTCGTTCAGTACAGGAGTGGGAACTTCTTTGATTTCAAAACCCCTTGGCGACTCCCATCCGTTTTTTTTGTCAAAAATAAGAGCGATCATATGGTTTTATTCTTTTCTCCGATATACTCTGTCTCTTCTTCTTTTAGGCGGCGCAATCCCGCGCCTTGTGTCATCTCCTCATGAATATGAGCGATAAGTCCCGGCACGCGTCCGATAAGGAATACTCCCTTGGCATGGATCGGGTCAAATCCCATATCAAGCAAAATGGCTGCAATTGCTCCGTCAATATTGAGAGGAAGTTTTTTTGACGAAACTGCGTTTAGCGATGTTTCAACTTGAACAGAAAATTTGCAGTATGTTCCAAAAAATCCCAATTCGCGCGCGCGGACGAACAGCGCAACAGCGCGAGGATCTTCTAAAAGAACTTTGTGGCCATAGCCGGGAATGCGAATCTTTTTTTCTTTCAAAGACACAATCAAGGCGTTTGGGTCTGATATGCCGCTATGAGCAATAAAAAATTCTGCAGCATCTTGCGCCGCCCCGCCATGCAATTTTCCAAATGCAAGGATTCCGCTCGCAAGCGCAGTGTGAAGACTGTTGCCTGTTGATGCAGTAAGCCGCGAAACAACCGCAGAGGAAACTCCAACACCATGATCAATGCACGCAACAAGGATAGCGTTCAGCATGCCTGTTTCTTTTTGAGAGGGCATATTACCGCGGAGTATCAGATAGATTGCCTCGCTGAAACTTTTCTTTGCTATCAATTCATTCAAGTTATATCCGCGGATAGACTCTGCACCATCCTTCACTTCACTGATTGCCGTTTGCCATTTCATAAAAGTAGAGTTTATTGACCTTTCACAATTGCGTTAACAGATAAAATTTATGAGTTTGAGCCGGATTCGAAGCCGTGGAGACGTAAAAAACCGCAGGCGTATCCGTAGATACGATGAGGATTTTTTATGGCGAACGGCGAGAAGCTGGCCAAAATCATAGGCTTTTTCGTTAA
>CAZKXN010000002.1:21090-29064 GCA_964556905.1 uncultured Gammaproteobacteria bacterium | reverse complement strand
GCCGCATCCATAATAGCATCGCTTGCCGATCGTTTTATAATGAGCTGTTTGATTTGAGGATCTATTACCAAAACTTCAAAAATCCCCAACCTGCCGGAATACCCTGTATTCGCGCATACCACGCATCCCTTTCCTTTATAGACGCGAGGCAATTTTTTCTTTGTAAATCCGCGCAACTCAAAAAATTGTTTGACCGGCGGTTCGTTGTCAATTATTGCCCATTCTTCTTCAGAAAAAACAGTTGATGCTCTGCATTTTTCGCAAATTTTTCTCACCAAACGCTGTGCAATTACAACATTGACTGTTGATGACACTAAATACGGCTCTACGCCCATATCAAGGAGCCGGGGAAATGTGGTCGCTGAATCATTTGCGTGCAATGTTGAAAGCACAATATGGCCCGTCATTGCGGAGTTCACAGCTATTCCCGCTGTTTCGCCGTCTCGGATTTCGCCAACCATGATAATATCCGGATCTTGACGCACAATAGATCTCAACCCTTTCGCAAATGTAAGTCCTGTTGCAGGATTAACCTGTATCTGCGTTGCTCCCTCAATGTCATATTCCACAGGGTCTTCAATTGATGCGATATGAATATCGCGCGTATTGAGAATTTTGAGAATTGCATATACTGTCGTCGTTTTTCCGCTCCCTGTAGGGCCCGTAACCAAAAGCATGCCGTGAGGGCTGTCGCTTGCGCGCTTTACTTTTTCAAAGTCTTCTTGGCGCAAGCCAAGATCCGTATGTCACGGGAACAACTGAAACGCGCACATCAATAATTTCTTCTTTTGCGTCAAAACGAAATTTTCCGTCTTGAGCGGCGCGATGCTCATCTGTGCGCATCTTGGAAATAATTTTAATGCGCATAACCATAGGGTCTAAAAGCTCTTTTGGCGTCTCCAATACATCGTGGAGCACGCCATCTATGCGAAAACGGATTGCTATCTTTCTATTCATAGGCGAGATATGAATGTCAGACGATTTGTTCATGTAACCATACTGCACAAGCATATCAATGAGTTCCACGATAGAATCATCGCGCTCCTCGCGGCTAATAAGCGGGTCTTTCAAGTGCCCTAGTATTTTTTCAAATGAAACAGTGAGACTTGCTTTGTAGCGTTCAAGCGCCGCGCGAAAATCAGAATGAGTAATATAGAAAGGAACTACGCGCATTCCCACGCGCTTTTCTATCAAATGTTGAATCTCAATATCATCCGGTTTTCTCATTGCAAGTTTAAGAGTGTCGGCGTCGCGATCATACGCAATCACGCCGCGCGCGCGGGCAACCACTTCCGGGACAAGCGCAAGCACGGCATCGTCTATCTTGATGTTTCCAAGATCAACATAAGAAACAGAGTAAAAAAGTTCAGCCATGATCAAACCAAGCTGCTCATCCTTGAGAATGTCATTATCAACAAGATACACTTCCAAAGGAATATCCTTTGCCTTTGCGGCAGTGAGACTCTCACGGATGCTGTCAGGCGCGAGAATTCCTTTTTTTTCCAATAATTGCGCGAGTTTTTCTGAACTGATTTCCATCATACCAAAGAAAAAATATGATTGCGTTTATATCGCTTTCTAGCAATGCGTAAAAACATAAATATCGCAAGCCCCGCTAGGCCGAGTAAGGAACCATAAAAAAATGATACAGCAGGCCCATAAGCATCCCACAAAAAACCAAATATCACGCTTGCCGGCAGAGCGGCTATGCCAGTGCATGCATTATACATTCCATACGCTGTTCCGCGCCACTCCTCTGGCGCAAGATCCGCGACAATGGCCCTGCCCACGCCTTCTGTAAGCGCCGCATAAAAGCCAAGAAAGGCGAACAAAAACCAAAACATGCTCACGTTTGTAGTAATTGCAAATAAATAATATACGCCGACAAAAATCAGCATACCAATCATATATGTATTCCTGTGGCCTATTCTATCAGAAACCGCTCCCGCAGGCGCGGAAAAAAGAGCAAAAGTGAGATTGTACACAAAATAAAGAAGCGGTAAAAATACAAGGGCCATGCCTAGCTCCTGCGCGCGCAGTAAAAGAAACGCTTCGGAAACCTTGCCGAGAGAAAAAATAGTGGCAGCGCCGAGAAAAATAAAAAATGAAATTCCCAATTTTGAAAAATGAAATTTCTGAATATCCCTTGCCGGCCGCGGCGCTTCTTCGGGTATGGCAGTTTTTTTTGTATTGTCATCCTGAACCTCTTTCACAAAAAAAATAATCAAAAGCACCGCAAAAAAACTCGCAATAAAGGAAAGTATAAAAAGATGCCTCAAATTATTATTCAATAGCGGCAAAATGGCAAAAGCCAAAAGCGGCCCCAGCGCCGCGCCAAGTGTGTCAGCGCCGCGATGAAAGCCAAATGCGCGTCCGATAATGGAACGATGCGTAGATACGCTTAACAGAGCGTCTCGAGGAGCGTCTCGCAATCCCTTGCCAACACGATCAAAAAAACGGACAACTAATACATGCCACGGCCACGCCGCAAATGCGAGCAGAGGTTTAGAAAGAGCAGAAAGACTATATCCAGCTACAATCAATGGTTTTCTTTTATGCACGACATCGGAAATCCTGCCTGAAAGCACTTTCAAAATGCTTGCGGTCGCATCGGCAATGCCCTCAACAAGTCCAACAAAAATTACAGGCGCTCCAAGTATTTGAGTGAGAAATATGGGAATATACGGAAAGATCATATCAGATGACAGATCATTTAGAAAACTCACGCCTCCCATTGAAAGGACATTTTTTGATAAGCCGAAAAATTTTGTGGGTTTTTTTGCTTCGGATTGTTTCATGTTTGAATTGCTATGAAAGCCATGATAAGATGCATTATATCATATTTTACTCTATTACCCTATGGGTATACTCATAAACGGCAAGCAATTGGCAGAGCGCATTACAGACTCACTGACAAAACGAGTGGATTCGTTACGCAAAAAAAAATGCGCGCCATCTCTTGCGGTCGTGCTTGTTGGAAATAATCCCGCATCGCGGACGTACGTACGCATGAAAGGAAAAGCGGCAGAAAAAGCGGGTATTGAATTCACATTGATCGAATACCATGAAAACATATCTACGCCTGAACTCATAACGGAAATCTGCCGAATACAAGATGAGCGCATGCCTTCAGGCATTATAGTCCAGCTCCCGCTTCCTTTGCATATTGATACGAATACCGTTATCAACGCAATAAATCCTATAAGGGACATAGACTGCTTGACGTATGAAAACATTGGCCGACTGGCCATGAAACAAGCTCGTTTCTTCCCTCCGACTGCTTGGGCTGTCATGAAAATCCTGCAAAGCATCAATGTGTCATTTCCAGGCAAAAACGTAACAATCATAGGCGTTGGGCCTCTTGTAGGCAAGCCATTGGCAATTATGCTTATGAATGAACGCTCAAGCGTAACAACAGTAAACAGCGCAACGAGAGACACGAAAGCAAAATGTTTGCAAGCGGATATTATTATTACAGCGGTGGGAAAAATGAACACTATTCAAGGAGATATGGTGCGTCAAGGCGCAATAGTCATTGACGCAGGAGTTGATTTCACTCCCGAAAGCAAGCTTACCGGAGATGTAAACGTTGCAGATGTTCTTGCTCATGCTTCGCACATTACGCCAACTCCCGGCGGTGTGGGACCTGTGACTGTGGCGTGTTTATTGGAAAATACAGTTCTCGCTGCTGAAAACTGGAAAGGATTGTCATGACGGCAATTATAGACTTTTCATCACTCTCTACTGAACAAATACAAACGAAACTAAAAGAGTATCGCATATCTCTCACGCCCGAGGAAGCTCTCAAAATTCAATGCGAAATCTTAAAGCGCCCGCCCACAGTTTCGGAGTGCATTCTCTGGTCTATTCAAGGATCTGAACATTGCTCATATAAAAGCAGTAAAAAATATCTCAAGCAATTTGTCACCGACGGCCCTAATGTAATGCTCGGACCTTCGGAGGACGCAGGTATTGTTGAAGTTGCCCGCGACAATAAAGGACACAGATATGGAATCGCAATGAGCCATGAATCGCATAATCATCCGTCCCAAGTGGTGCCGTATGAAGGAGCGGCAACCGGAATAGGAGGAAATGTGCGCGATGTTTCCTGTATGGGCGCAAAGGTCATCGCAAATGCGGATCCTCTTCGCTTTGGGGATCTTGCCAACAGCAAAACCCGATGGATTACCAATGGTGTTGTAAGCGGAATCGCCGGATATTCAAATCCCATAGGAGTTCCAACAATCGCCGGTGATGTTTCGTATGATGAATCTTACAATGATAATTGCTTGGTCAATGTGGTCACTCTTGGCATTGTGCGGGATGACGAAGTAATACACTCGCGCGCTCCAAAAAACGCTGACGGATATGATCTTATCTTAGTGGGAAAAGCAACTGACAACAGCGGTTTTGGCGGCGCGGCGTTTGCTTCCGGCGAACTTGATGAGGGGAAAAAAGAATTGAACAAAGGCGCGGTTCAAGAGCCAAATGCATTTTTGAAACGGCATCTTCTTAAAGGGCTGTACACGCTCCTTCCGATACTCAAAGAAAAAAATCTCATGCATATGGTGGGACTCAAAGACTTGGGCGCGGGCGGCATTGCATGCGCTTGTGTTGAAATTGCTGAAAGCGCGGGCTATGGAGCTCAAGTGAATCTGGACATTGTGCCAGTAAGCATGAATGACCTGAACCCTGCGGTGATTCTGTGTTCAGAAACCCAAGAACGGTATCTTTGGGTCGCGCATCCGGATGTAACGCCCCTAATCACGAAACACTATAATGAAATTATGGACATCCAATCAATGGCTGCGCACGCACAGGCAAAAGTTATTGGAAAAATTCGTACTGACGGGCAATTTATCGTTTTGCATAAAGGGGAAAAAATCGTACATGCTCGGGCAAGCGATGTGACAAAAGGATTGCAGTACGATCGCCCTGTAAGTAATCCTGAACGCAAGTTCTATGAGCCATTGCTGGCTGAACCATTGAGTCATTCCGAACAAAACGAAGAATCACGAAAATTACACATATCTAGCCGCGGACATGCTTCCGCTCTAAAAAACACCTATCACGACATTTTCCTCCGAGTACTCTCCCACCCAAACATTGCATCTCGCGAACCTATATATGAAAGATATGACAAGCAAGTGCAGGGCATTACGGTTATTGAACCGGGACAGGCGGATGCAGGGGTCATACAGCCGTTCAAAGATCAGGAGTTTCCCGCAGAAATACGCTCAACAGGCATTGCTCTTTCTGTTGATCAAAATCCGCGCTACTGTAAAATTGATCCATACCTTGGAGGAGTAAATGCTGTTTTGGAGGCGGCGAGAAATGTCGCGGCTGTCGGAGCGTACCCGGTAGCTTTCACGGATTGTCTCAACTTTGGAAACCCTGAAAAACCGGAACAGATGTGGGATTTTGCCCAAGGAGTGCGTGGAGTGGCCTACGCGGCAAAAGCAATGCGGCTTAAAAATTATCCTGACTCCCCTGTTCCGATTATTTCCGGCAATGTTTCCCTGTACAATGAATCAAAGGGCAAAGCAATTGCGCCAAGTCCCATAATCGCGTGTCTCGGAGTTATTCCTGATGTATCTCGCGCCATAACAATGGATATAAAAACACCCAATTCTCTGCTTTTTATGGTCGGAGAAAGAAAAAATGAATGCGGCGGGAGTGTGTACTACGCGCTGTTTGAAGAACTCGGAAAGAATGTGCCTGCTCCTGATCCCGCACTTGTAAATTCCCAAATAACCGCGCTTACTGACGCCATTCAAAAAGGGCTCGTACTTAGCGCGCATGATATATCAGATGGCGGCATTGCAGTTACGCTTGCTGAAATGGCATTTGGCAACAGAATAGGATTTGATGTTAGTATACCGGGTTCCCTGCGCCTTGATGTCCTGCTTTTTGGGGAAACAGGGGGATTTGTGATAGAAATTTCAAAAAATACGGAAAATCAAATTCGCGAAATTTTTGAAAAAAACCGCGTTCCGCTATTATTTCTTGGCGCTACCACGCAAAATAAAACTCTTACATATAACACAGCGCTTTCATGCGACCTTCATAAAGCAAAACAAGTATGGGAGCAAGGCCTGCGAAACGCGCTATGAATGTAAACTATTCAATTCTTGATCCTGTCAAAGTCGCGGCACAACGCGCCGCTCTTGCAACAGCGCATTTTTTGCGCGAAAAAAAAGCTCACGGGATAAAAGATACGCACGGCGAGTCTGCGTATGTATGGAAGCAGGGGGGGCAGTATTTTGCGTCTGTAATTGAAGGCCTGGGAACCAAAAACCTTGTTGCCGATGCAATGCGTTCTATAACTGGAAAAACATATTATGATACGGTGGCGCACGACACTATTGCGACTATAATCAATGATCTTATCACAGTCGGCGCACGCCCTCTTGTTCTTCATGCGTATTGGGCAGTTGGCTCCAGTGATTGGTTTAGTGATAAAAAAAGGGCAAAGGACTTAATCGCGGGATGGCAAAAGGCGTGCAGTATCGCGCATGTCGCATGGGGCGGCGGAGAAACTCCTGCGTATGCGGGAATCATCAATACCAATACGATTGATCTTGCAGGTTCGGCAGTCGGCATAATTCTTTCAAAAAAATTTCTTATCACTGAAAAAAAAATTCGCGAAGGCGACCGAATTGTATTGATCAAAAGCAATGGAATGAACGCAAATGGCTTTACTCCTGCCAGAGGGATTGCAAAAAAACTTGCGCATGGGTACGCAACAAAAATGCAGGACAAAACAATGTATGGAACTGCCTTGCTGGCTAAAAGCAATATCTATGCGAGCATGGTTTCAGCGCTTCAGGCGGGCGGAGTAGATATTCATTACATAGTGAATATCACCGGACATGGGCTTCGCAAAATCATGCGCGCGCGAAAACCATTTACCTATAAAATTGAAAAACTTTTCACTCCACAGCCGGTATTTCAATTTATTCAAAAACAGGGCCGCATTTCTGATTATGAAATGTACCAGACATTTAATATGGGCCAAGATTATGCTTTGTTTATTGCTCCACGCGATATTAAAAAAACTCTTGCAATCATAAAAAGGAATGGCTTTACGGGGCTGGATGCAGGATCAGTCAAATGCGGAAAAAAACAGGTGGCGTTGGAATGTTTAAATATTAAATATGAAGAATCCTCTCTGCAAATAAGATAATTCTGCACTATTGGCGGAAAATGTGTGGAGAAAAAGTGTCGGTTACCTTTTTTGAAATATTGTATAACAGTATGAAAATCGCCATTATACAATTTCCCGGAAGCAATTGCGAAACAGAGTCATTTCGCGCGGTGCAAGCGGCAGGAATGAATGCTGAAGAATTTTTATGGAATAGAAACCCTTCTGATCTTGCCGCTTTTGACGGATACTTTATTGTCGGCGGATTTTCATACGAAGACCGTTCACGGGCCGGCATCATTGCCTCTCTTGATTTTATTATGAAATATCTGCGTGGCGAGTCGGAAAAAGGTAAACCAATTATCGGCATATGCAACGGCGCGCAAATACTGGTGGAGGCCGGCTTTATTCCCGGACTGAATGAATACAAACCCGGAATGGCTCTTGCCGCAAATAAACGGATACAAAACGGACAAGTCATTGGCTCTGGATTTTATAACGGATGGGTGAATATGAAACTTTCGGCAGAGCCGCATTCGTCTGCGTTTACCTGCATGCTTCCGTCCTACTTTCAGATGAAAATCCCTGTTGCTCACGGAGAAGGCAGATTTTGCATTCCAAAAGAACTGCTTGCGCAGATGAAAGACCGCTTTTGCGCGACTTTTCAGTATTGCGGAGAAGATGGAATTGTTGGAAGTGAATTTCCCGTAAATCCAAACGGATCAATTGATAGTCTTGCTGGTGTAAGCAATGCCGCAGGCACTGTGCTTGCGCTAATGCCTCATCCGGAACGCACTCCTCACGGACTGCCAATTTTTGAATCAATGCGA
>CAZKXN010000002.1:19955-21080 GCA_964556905.1 uncultured Gammaproteobacteria bacterium | reverse complement strand
TATAGAAGATATAAGCATTTGAAACTTCAGAATTATATTACCAAAACAAAAAAAGTGGAAATTCGCCCTTCCTTTACTTATGAACCGCCGCATATTTCACTATTGCGCTATCAAAAACCTTTTGACAGTATTGAAATAATTGTTGAATCAATCATTACTGATAATGAAGCTTTTAGCGTGCAGAGCACACTGGCTCGGCTTGGCATTGATACGGAAATTAAAAAATTTGTTCACTGGGAAATCACTTACTCTGGCGAGCAGGAGAGTATAAAAAACCGTATTCTTGATACAGGCGAACTCTTTAATCCCAATAAGGAGCGTGAGGTGGTGGAAACTGCGGAAACTGTGTCAGGTCCCATTTCCTTCCTTATTCGCTATCATGACGATATAATAGGAGCGCGCATGAAACAAACTCTGAAAAAACAATATGCAATAAAAAATATTGATGCTATGCGCAGAGGAGCGCTGTGGGTCATCTCCGCTCGCCATGATTCACTGTCAGATCTAGCTGGAAAAATCCTTGAAACTCATATACTATTCAATCAGTATTCGCAAGAGTGTTTTATGTACTGAATACTTTGAATTACGAAACTGCCTCAATATCACAGCATTGTCATTCCCGCGAAGGCGGGAATCCAGTAAAATAAAGCGTATTCCGTGTGGGCTGGATCCCGCATCAAGTGCGGCAGGGACAATTTCGTAATTTAAGGTAAATACTAAATATATGGAACATCCTGAATTGCATAAAAAATATTCCGGTAAGGTCCGCGAAGTGTACGAGTGCGGCGATGTTTTGGCGCTTGTTACCACGAACCGTTTGAGCGCGTTTGACCGCATTATTTGCGAAGTTCCTTCCAAAGGAGCTGTTTTAAATCTCTTGAGCGCGTGGTGGTTTGACCAAACCAAGCATATCATCCTAAACCATGTCATTAGTGTACCGCATTCTAATATCACAATAGCAAAAAAATGCTCCTCTATTCCCATTGAAGTTGTTGTCCGCGGATATATTACAGGCACGACAGATACTTCGCTTTGGTCGCAATACTGCCGCGGCTTACGCGACATCGCCGGAATGTCTCTGCCTGAAGGAATGAAAAAAAATCAAAAACTTCCTTACCCAATCAT
>CAZKXN010000002.1:12067-19910 GCA_964556905.1 uncultured Gammaproteobacteria bacterium | reverse complement strand
CGAAAAAGCAAAGGAACGCGGTCTTATCCTTGTGGATACGAAATATGAATTTGGATTTGACAGCGGCGGCTCCATTCTTTTGATAGATGAAATACACACCCCTGACTCAAGCCGGTATTGGAATGGCGATACATACGAAGAACGCATCAGCAGTGAACGCGAACCTGAAAATTTTGATAAAGAGTTTATCCGCCTCTGGATTAAAGAACACTGCGATCCGTATGCGAAAACGCCTATTCCACATATTCCCGATGACATTATTATTCAACTCACTGATCGCTACAAAAAAATATACGAAACGCTTACCGGAATAAAACTTTACACTGAAAGCGCTGATGCAAGTCTGATTCAGCAGCGAATCTTAACATGGCTTGGCAGATAATGTATCGCATTTGATACGATAATTATGGAAAACAAACCCATAGACCGAGGAAAACAGGAAAACAGGGACAGCCACCGTTTCTTCTGTGCAAGAAACGGTGGCTGTCCCTGTTTTCCCCCTGTTCCCTGTTTTCCCTGTTTTCAAATGCCTTAACAAGTAAAAAGGTTGATTTTAAGACAGATTTACCGTAAAATAAAACCCGCCATTTACCGCCTATGAAAACGCGCATTGCAATTATTATGGGATCTGACTCTGATTTATCGGTAATGTCAGATGCCGCAAAATTATTGGATTCTTTCAAGGTTAAGTATGAGCTTACGGTGATATCCGCGCATAGGACGCCAAAACGAATGTTTGAGTATGCGTCATCAGCTGTTGCGCGGGGCGTTCAAGTGATTATTGCAGGCGCTGGCGGCGCGGCTCATGTTGCAGGCATGATTGCGGCGCTTACCCCTCTTCCGGTAATCGGGGTTCCTATTAAGACAAAATCTGTTAACGGCCTTGACTCGCTATTATCAATAGCGCAAATGCCAGCGGGAATTCCTGTTGCAACTATGGCTATTAACAATAGTTCAAACGCGGCTCTTTTTGCCCTCCGCATACTTGCGCTTTCAGACACAAGTATTGCAAAAAAATTGAATACATATAAAATTTCGCTTCGCAAAAATGTGGAAAAAAAAGCGCAAAGACTTGAAAAAATAGGATATAAAAAATATCTGCAATTATAGTATGGCTAATCCCCTAACTTCAATTTCACCAATAGACGGAAGATATGAAATCCTAACCAAACCATTGCAGGATTTTTTTAGCGAAGCCGCTTTGATGAAATACCGATGCCTCGTGGAGATTGAGTATTTTATTGCATTAAGCGCTGAACCGCGCATCAAAGAGCTCCCGTCCTTTTCGCTGAAAACTACAAAAAAATTACGGAATATCGTTGAACACTTTTCGCTTTCAGGCGCGCGGCATATAAAAAATATTGAAAAGTCAACACAGCATGATGTAAAAGCGATTGAGTATTTTTTAAAAGAAAAAATGGAAAAATTGCCGTGCGGCGCATATTCTCATTTCTTGCATTTTGCCTTGACTTCCGAAGATATTAGTAATATCGCATATACGCTGATGTGGCGCGATGCAATTGAGCATGCATATATTCCCCAAATCAAATTATTGCATGCCACGCTTGCCGAGCAAACGCGGCAGTGGAGCTCCATTCCAATGCTCTCATTCACTCACGGGCAAAGCGCTTCTCCTACAACCATAGGCAAGGAGATTGCAGTATACGCCGCGCGCATGGCAAAACCTTTATGTGATCTTAAAGAACACACATACACGGCAAAACTGAACGGAGCGACTGGAACATGGGCCGCGCATACACTCGCGTATCCTGATGTTGACTGGGCATCTTTTTCAAAAAAGTTCATACAGAACTTCTCCCTTGCGCACAATCCGCTCACAACGCAAGTAGAAGGATCGGATTCGCTTGCGGAAAGTTTCCTTATCCTTTCACGCATCAATACAATCCTCATTGACCTTGCGCGCGATATGTGGCTCTACTGCATGCGAAACATTTTCACGCTGAAACGGGTGCGTACCGAAGTCGGCTCAAGCACCATGCCTCACAAAATCAACCCTATTCACTTTGAAAACGCTGAAGGAAACCTCGCTTTGGCAAACACACTCCTGTATCATCTCGCGCCTACCCTTCCCGTATCAAGGATGCAACGCGACCTTACCGGAAGCACTGTCATTCGCAATATCGGCGTACCGCTTGCGCATTCACTTATTGCATGCAAGAATATCGGAATCGGACTCGGCCGAATAGTCCCCAACCAAGAAGCGAGCGCGCAAGAATTGGATAATCATTGGGAGGTTCTTGCTGAAGCTCTGCAAATTCTCATGCGCAAACAAGGTGAAGGGGGCGCGTATGAAAAAATAAAAGCGCTCACGCGCGGAGTTGCGGTAACGAAAGATACATTCAAAACAATAATCCAACAGCTCCCTCTTTCAGTAATGGAAAAAAGGAAACTCAAACGGCTCGCTCCCGCGTCATATATCGGTTTAGCAAAAAACCTGCCAAAACTAATTCGCATGCGATGCAAAACCTGATAATTCAAAATAACCCACATGTGCGGAATTGTCGGCATCTTTTCACATAAACCTGTTGCCAACGACCTATATGAAGGCCTCATCCATATTCAGCACCGCGGCCAGGACGCGGCTGGAATAGTAACATACAATAAACAATTTCATCTTGAAAAAGGAGCTGGATTTGTGCGAGAGATCTTTAGTCAAGAATCCATGAACCGCCTTTTGGGAAATTGCGGGCTTGGTCACACACGCTACCCCACAGCAGGGTCAAAACTCTCCATTCAAAACGCACAGCCATTTCAAATATCTTCTCCGTACGGCATCACAATGGCGCATAACGGAGATATTACGAATTACGGCCAATTAAAAGATGAGCTTGCTCAAAAAGACAGGCGACACTGCAACTCAAGCTCTGATTTGGAGGTCATAATGCACGTATTCGCATCAAAGCTCCAAGAGCTCAATACAAGCAATGACTTCTTTGAAAACGTATGCACAGCAGTGGAGTCGGTGTTTGACCGCATTCGCGGAGGTTATTCAGTTATTGGAATTATCGCGGAAAAGGGCATGATCGCTTTTCGCGACCCGAACGGCATCAGACCGTTTGTATATGGATCAAGGCAGGATAGCGACGGACAAATAGACTATATTTTTTCGTCAGAAAATACGATGTACTATCCTCTCGGCTTTCATTATAGAGGGAACGTTCTTCCAGGCGAAGTAATGTATGTCAATTCGGAAGGCGTATTGCAGAGGCGGCGGCTTCGCAAAGAATTATTCACTCCTTGCATTTTTGAATATGTATACCTTGCACGGCCTGATTCCGTCATCAATGATGTGAGTGTGTATCGCGCTCGTCTGCGAATGGGCCAAAATCTCGCCCAGAGATGGAAAGAGTTGTATCCAACCGTAACTCCGGATGTTGTAGTTCCAATTCCTTTCACTTCAAACACATCCGCTCTTGCAATGGCGCATGAGCTTGGCGTTCGCTATTCAGAAGGACTGTACAAAAATCAATTTATAGGACGCACATTCATTATGCCTGGCAAAGAGATCAGGCGGCGTTCTGTTCTGCAAAAACTTTCTCCGCAAGAAATTGAATTGCGGGATAAAGACGTGCTTTTGGTTGACGATTCTATTGTGCGCGGAAATACGAGCAAGGAAGTGGTACGTCTTGTACGTGACGCCGGAGCGCGCAACGTGTATTTTGCTTCCGCATGTCCGCCTGTAAAATATCCTGACTTTTACGGCATTGATCTTCCAACTCGCGCAGAACTTATTGCCGCGCGCATGAGTGAAGAAGAAATCCGCGAATATATAAACGCTGACATTCTTTTATACCAGACCATAGAAGACCTTGTAGAGGCGGTAACAAGGAAAGGAGAGCACAATATAGATAGGCCGTCCATGCCATATCTTGACGGCTGGTATGTAACAAACGATATTGACATTGATCATATTGAGGAGTTTGAAAAAAGTAAACTTGAGAGTGCAGGTCTCTTATGAATGTGCTCATTATCGGATCCGGAGCGCGGGAGCATGCGCTGGCAAAAACAATTTCTCGATCAAAAAAAAACCATCAGCTTTTTTGCTTTGGCTCAAATGCTAATCCGGGAATTATAACGCTGTGCGCGTCATTTACCGCCGGAGATATTTCAAACCGGAACCATGTTGTAAAGTACGCAAAAGATATTAATTGCAATCTCGCTATCATAGGACCTGAAGCTCCGCTTGAAAAAGGAGTTGCTGACGCTCTCATTCAAAGCGGCATTTCTGCAATAGGCCCAACGCAAAAGCTCGCTCAAATTGAAACAAGCAAAGGGTTTGCTCGCGATCTTTTGTCAAAATATTCTATTCCGGGACTTCCGCGCTATAAACGGTTTTACGATATTGGAGGGCTCAAAAAATATATTGACTCACTATCGTATGAATATGTAGTCAAAGCTGACGGTTTGATGGGCGGTAAAGGAGTAAAGGTTTTTGGAGAACATCTTCATTCATGGGATGATACCTTTAATTACTGTGAATGGCTCATTAAAAATCATTCTCCTTTTGTAATTGAAGAAAAATTTATAGGCCAGGAGTTTTCATTGATGAGTTTTTCAGATGGAGAGCATCTGGCACACATGCCTGCGGTGCAAGATTACAAACGCGCGTATGACGGTGATACAGGACCCAACACCGGCGGCATGGGATGTATTTCCGACGCGGATCATTCGCTTCCGTTTCTTGAACCGTCAGATATTGAAGAGGCAAGAAAAATAAATGAGCTTACGGCAAGTGCTCTCAAAAAAGAATTCGGAGTATCATATCAAGGCATCCTGTATGGCGGCTTCATGGCTGTAAAGGGGGGCGTAAAACTTATTGAATACAACGCGCGTTTCGGGGATCCGGAATCTATCGCAGTACTATCTCTTCTTGAAACTGATTTTCTTGCAGTATGCAATGCAATTGTAAATAAAACATTGAACGAGCAAAGCGTTACATTTGAAAAAAAAGCCGCTGTGTGCAAATATCTCGTTCCGCAAGGATACCCTGATAATCCTGTCAAAAATCAGGAAATTGATATTTCTTCACTGCAAGCCAAAGCAGATGTGTATTTCGGAGGAGTTGAACAAAAAAACGGAAAACTCTTTGAAACCGGCTCTCGCACAGTAGCTGTGCTTGCAAAGGCAGATACTATTGAACAAGCGGGTTTAGTTGCGGAAAATATGCTTGCTGATGTCCGAGGGCCGCTTTTTCATAGGAAAGATATTGGAACAAAAGAGTTGCTTCAAAAACGAATTGATATGATGATTAACGTACGAAAATCCGTTTAATTACTTTGAATTACTATGGTTCATATTGCAGTTCTCGGCTCTACGCGCGGCACAGACCTCCAGGCCATCCTTGATGCTATCAAGAATGGAACTGTTGCCGATGTATGTATTGATGCGGTTGTTTCAGACAGGCCAGACGCGTATATCCTCACTCGCGCGAAAGACAACTGTGTAGCGGCGTATTTCGTTGATCCGAAACAAAAGACCAGAGAAGCGGTTGATCAAGAAATCATTGATATTCTTTCGCAGTACTATATTGATTTTGTCCTGCTTATCGGCTATATGCGCATCTTATCAAAACAGTTTGTAAACCAATACAAAAATCGTATTTTGAATGTCCATCCTTCTTTACTGCCGGAGTTTGCGGGCGGCATGGATCTCAATGTACATGAACAAGTGTTGAAAAGCGGAGCAAATGAAACCGGATGCACCCTCCATCTTGTTGATGAAGGCATTGACACTGGCCGTATTCTTTTGCAAAAAAAATGTCCAGTTTTGCGCGACGATACGCCAGAAACACTCAAAGCGCGTGTTCAAAAACTTGAAGGAGAAGCTCTTATTGAAGTATTGCGCGCATACGACCGTTCTAAACATTTCTAAACTTATTTTATGAACATTTCTCCAACACAGATAAAACGAGCTCTTATTTCAGTATCGGATAAAACAGGCATTGTGGAATTTGCCCGTTTTCTCCATTCGCGCGCAGTTGAAATACTCTCAACAGGAGGCACAGCGAAAGTTCTTGCCTTGGCAGGCATACCTGCAGTGGAAGTTTCTGATTTCACGAAATTTCCTGAAATCATGGATGGCCGTGTCAAAACGCTCCATCCTCGCATATACGGCGGTATTTTAGGACGGCGAGATGCAGACGCGGATGTTGCGCAAAAACACGGCATTGAGTGGATTGATCTTGTAGTATGCAATCTATATCCGTTTGAAAAAACCATTGCAAATCCTTCCTGCACCGAAGAACAAGCGCGCGATCAGATAGATATTGGCGGGCCGTCTATGATACGCAGTGCGGCAAAAAATTATGAATGGACAACGGTTGTGGTAGATCCGCTTGATTATACTTTTGTAATAGACGAACTGTCCAAAGACGGAATCTCTTATGAAACAAGAAAAAAACTTGCCATTAAAGCATTTGCGCACACCTCGCTCTATGACGCGGCGATTGCGAATTATTTTGATAAAAATCTTTTTCCGCAAAATCTCCCTCTTGGCCTTCAAAAACAACTTGACCTGCGCTATGGAGAAAACCCCCACCAACATGCCGCATATTATTCTTTTGAAAATTCCAAAACCGCTTTTCCTTTCACTGTTCATCAGGGAAAACAGCTTTCGTATAATAATTTTCTTGACGCTGACGCGGCTGTCCGCACTGTGCGGGAATTTGACACACCGACATGCATCATTGTAAAACACGGCAATCCGTGCGGCGCGGCGAGCGCCCCGACTGTCCAAGAAGCATACGAGAAAGCGTATTTGGGCGATCCTGTTTCCGCTTTCGGCGGAATTGTCGCTTTCAACGGAACAGTGACAAAAAAATGCGCGGAAGAAATCGTAAAAACTTTTTACGAAGTCATACTTGCGCCGCAGTATGAAAGCGACTCATTTTCTATATTTGAACAAAAAAAGAATCTGCGAGTCTTGACCGCAAGTGAAAGTGTCCTTCAAAAACGTGAACTGCGTTCAGCGCTCACAGGAATGCTTGCGCAAGAGCCGGACACTCATGCTGTCGCAAGAGATTCTTTGCAGTTTGTGTCTGAAAAAAAACCTAATGAACAGCAAATTCAGGATCTCCTGTTTGCGTGGAAGATTGTGAAAAATGCAAAATCAAATGCCATTGTTCTTGCGAGAGATTCCATGGTCATAGGATTAGGATCCGGCCATGTATCAAGGATTGATTCAGTGGAATGCGCAGTGAGAAAAGCAGGTCCAAAAGTAAAAAACACTGTACTCGCGTCTGACGCGTTTTTTCCATTCCGAGACAGCATTGACCGCATTGCGAAAGAATCAATCACGGCGATTATACAGCCAGGCGGATCAATACGCGATCAGGAAGTCATTACTTCATGCAACGAACACAATATCGTCATGGTCTTTACAGGCATCCGCGGTTTCAAACACTAGTCTTCAACTGAATAATTTGGCGCACTTTCAATTTTTGAAAGATTGTGGGGGTGGCTCTCAAGAATGCTTGCTTGTGTTACGGTGACAAACCTAGCTTTGTTTTTCAGTTCAAAAATCGTGCGCGCGCCTATGTATCCCATTCCACTGCGCAATCCTCCCGCAAGCTGATATATAATTCTGCTCACAGGGCCCTTATACGGTACTCGCCCGCTTACGCCTTCAGGAACAAATTTCTTTTTGTCAGTGATAGCCGTTTGCCCGTAACGCTCTTTCCCGCCCTGTTCCATTGCTTCAATGCTTCCCATGCCGCGGTATGCCTTAAACGTGCCTTCAGAAGTAAGCTCAATGCGTCCCGGGGCCTCCTCTACTCCCGCAAACATATTACCCATCATAACAACGTCCGCGCCGCCAGCGAGAG
>CAZKXN010000002.1:878-12057 GCA_964556905.1 uncultured Gammaproteobacteria bacterium | reverse complement strand
GTCGCCGGAGGATTTTATACCGCCGTCAGAAATAATTGAAATATGTTTTTTATAGCTTTTAAGATATTCTCGGACATGCAAAATAGCTGATAATTGAGGCACGCCAATGCCGGCAATAATGCGAGTGGTGCAAATTGATCCCGGCCCGATGCCAACCTTTACAGCGTCTGCTCCTGCTTGCGCAAGAGCTTTTGCCGCCTCGCCCGTAGCAATATTGCCAGCGACAACCACTTGTTCCTTCCATTGTTTTTTTAAGGATCGCACAGTTTCAATTACGCCTCGCGAGTGTCCATGCGCTGTATCAATAACAATAACGTCCACGCCCGCCTCACGCAACGCCGCGGCCCGCTCAATGCCAGACTCGTCAACGCCTATTGCCGCGCACACACGAAGCTGACCGTTCGCGTCCTTGACAGCGTCGCGATATTCAAGATTTTTTTCAATATCTTTCCGTGTCACAATGCTTGCAAGTTTTCCGTCTTTTGCAGTAACGCATAATACGCGAAGCCGATAATCAATCAGCTTTTTTTGAGCTTGCGCAAGAGTCATTTTCACCGACCCGAGCGTCAGATCCTTTGCGCTAATCATTCTATCCCTCACTGTAAAATGCGCGTGTTCGGGCAAAGAATAATCAACATCTGAAATGAGCCCGACAAGTATCCCATTATCATCCACAACTGGTATTTTTTTATAACCGTACTCATTGCGTATCGCAACAACTTTTTGTATGGAATCATTGGGCCGTACAGTCAATGGATCCTGAATAAACCCATTTTTGAATCTCTTTACCAGCCGCACTTCTTCTGCCTGTTCGCGAACCGTCATATTCTTATGTATTACTCCAAGACCTCCTGCAAGCGCCATGGCAATTGCCATGCGATATTCCGTCACAGTATCCATTGCGGCGCTCATAAATGGAATCTGCAGTTGAATTGTTTCGGCAAGCACAGAGCTGATATTGACATCGGCGGGCAATACATTAGACTCCTGCGGCGCAAGAAGCACATCATCAAATGTGAGTGTTTTTTCAAATTGCTTAAACATAGGATCAGACAAAAAGATTGGAAATATATTCAACAACAGTGCGGATAGATGTTTCTCCTTTCACAAAATACTTGCTTATTCCGTATGCGCCGCAAAATTCTTGATCGGATTGCTGGCTCAAATTTGATAGAACAACAACCGGAATTGATTTTAATTCTTCACTCTCTTGCAATTCCTTTAGAACATCAAATCCTGTTTTTTTTGGCATAATAAGATCAAGCAATATGACATGCGGCTTTTCTCCTTTCAATAATTCCAGCGCGTGCGCCCCATCAAGAGCGTGCACCACCTCATGCCCGGCGGCTGTTAATTCAGCCATGCAGACTTTCGCAAAAAGAACGTCGTCTTCCGCATGAAGAATTTTTATTTTTTTTGTCCGGTCCATAGCTTGGTTATAGTATACATAAAAACCGTCTAAAAGAAAATAGCATGTTTTAAGCCAATCAACGAATGATTGCCGCTTTGACGCCATCTTTGCACAAACACTGCCGTTCCGACGGGATTTCTTTAATAATCTGAAAAAGAAGCGCTTTCACATTTTCATTATTTTGCTTAAAAACTTTCATGACCATATCTGTGTTTACCGGTTTGATATGCGGATTTCCCTCAAGTCCGGCATCAAAATCCGTGATGAGCGCGATTGCGGCGTAGCACATACCAAGCTCGCGCGCGAGCGGGACTTCAGGATACTGCGTCATATTAACAACATCCCAGCCCTGCTGGCTATACCACCTGCTTTCAGCTTTCGTGGAAAAACGAGGACCGTTTATAACGACTATGGTCCCATGTTTCTGTACCTTAAAACCCATACGCTCCCCTGCGTGAGCGGCTACTCTTCGCAGTTGAGCGCAGTACGGCTCTGCAACACCGATATGCGCCACTGTTCCGCCGGAAAATTGCTCGCGCTTCTGGTCGCCCTCAAAAAACGTATCTGCTCTCCCCCACGTTCTGTCAACAAACTGATCGCACAATACAAAAGTTCCAGGACCAATATGCGGCTGTAAACTGCCTGACGCGCACGTTCCGATAATGCGCGAAACTCCAAGCGTGCGCAATGCATGCAAATTCGCACGATACGGGACTAGATGCGGAGGATATTGATGATCTTTCCCATGGCGCGGCAAAAATGCAATGCGCCTCCCTTCGTACGTTCCGATAACTACCGAACAGCTCGGCTGGCCATAAGGCGTATCAACGATAACTTTTTCAATATCGTCTAACAATGCGTAAAAACCGCTGCCGCCAATAACAGCTATCTCTGCTCTTGAATCATTCATACGTAATCAGAGCATCAACCCGCGTTCCCTCAAGGCGTTTTCGACCTCCGAGACCCTTCAATTCAATGAGAAACGCAAAAGCAATAATATTTCCGCCAAGCCGCAAAGAAAGATCGCGTGTCGCCTCCGCAGTGCCGCCCGTCGCAAGCACATCGTCAACAATCAGAATGTTTTCGCCCCTCGCAATAGATGCTGTATGGATTTCAAGCGCATTCGCGCCATATTCAAGTTCGTATGCAATATCAATGGTTTCTCCGGGCAGTTTCCCTTTTTTACGCACAATTGAAATTCCCGCGCCTAGCTCATACGCAACCGGAGCGGCCAATAAAAATCCGCGCGCGTCAATGCCAACCACCTTTCCAATACGAGCCGCCCTATAACGATCCGCAATATCCTCAATCGCAATACAAAAACTTTTAGGATCTTCCAATAACGGGGTAATATCCTTAAACGAAATGCCTTGCTTTGGCCAGTTTGGAATTTCACGAATTTTTGATTTAAGAAAATCTGAATTTTCCATATCATCGCGCTGTCTGCTCAATACAGCCCTGTTGCGCATAGCTTGGAACCGCGGGATTGCAATATTGCGGTGTGATGCTTGGGGCTTCCGGCGCGCTCCTGTCAATGCAGTTTTTTTGGCTGTACGCCGGCATGTTTGGATCGCAATACACAGCGCATCCGGCGCATTTGTCTATGCTTGCTGTATCATCTTTTTGTTCAGTGCGCAAATCAGTTTTTATGCCGTATGTTGTTTGACATTGCTCAAGCATGTATCCTTCAAGATTTTTGCATGGATTCACTGCCGCGGGAGGCATAGTTTTATTCGCTCCGCCAGCGGGGACGGTCATAATAATATCCAATGACGTAACAGCAAATGCATCACGCTGCTTTAAGCGAAGAATATACCTCCCGGACGCCAATGAAGACGGAACAGCGAATTCAATAAACGGATCTCCGTCCGCGTCTTTGTCGTCAAATGTTAAGTATATGCTTTTTAGAATAATAGGATTTTTTTTGCCCAATAATTTCGGATTTTCAAGCGTAAGATCCGCTCGCGAACCAGGGACGGCGAATCCTTTCCATACTGCTGTCATGCGATCCGTATCTAACCCGATTCCGCTTTTGAGCCGCAGTGAATACTTTGGCAAAATTGTTACATTGGTTGCGGCCGTTCTGCCTTGAGAGTCAGCGACTATTACTTTTACTCGCTCCGCGTCTGCGTCAATTGTTTGCTGGTCCTTAAGGCGCTTGAATACTAAAATATCGGCAGTCCCTGTTTTATTGCTCTTTGCAGTGCTTGACATTATTGAAAAGAAAGTATCGCTTTGCTGTCTTTTGATTTCCTTTCCATTTGCCCGCAGACCCTCAAAACTCACTGAAAGCGAGTCGCGGCACGTAAAACCCTGCGCCGCAATAGTAAAAGAAAATTGTTCTCCCTGATCAATCACATCAGGTGAAACAGAAATGCTCGGCGCAACCGGCATGGTGCACGAAATAGGAACTGTTGTTTTTGCAGAAACCGTAAATGTATTGCCCTTTTCTTCTTTTACCGTCGCTTGAACAGTAAATCTTGCTGTCACTCCTTCGCGCCAATGAAAATTTTCAACATAACGATCCTGATCGTCATATATGTTCTGTATGAGCCGGTCTGCGTTTGCCGGCATAAGAACACGCGCTGTAAATACGCCGTCTTCGTTTATAAAAATATTCTGCGGAGAAGAAGCAATTTCATCGCCTTGAAATGTTATTTGAGTAATCCGAGAAAAAGCGGGAAACCCGCTGCCTGATATTTCAAATTGCTGGTTAGGCGCAATAAGCGGCGGGATAATAAGTTTAACTGTTTGAGGAGATACTTGTTCAACATACACTGCACGTTGGGTCATATAGGATCCTTCAATGTTTGGATATTCATCGCTTGTGATTTTTAATATGTAATATCCTTCTGAAAGATCGGTCGGCAAATCCTTGTGAAATGAGTAAGTAAGGGTGTCAGTGTCCAAGGTTTTGAACCGATGCCATGATGTCACTTCAAGTTTTCCGTAATCTATAATCTTCTTAAAATCCATTCCTTCGTATCTCCCGATTGCCGCAGAAATGAAATGAGGGTCTTTGAATTTTCTGCCTCCTGTCCATTTTACTTTGAATTCAAACGATTGGCCTGATACGAGCGAATCTGGAAATTTTTTCTGTATTGTGGGTGCGTTCACGGCATTAAAAAACGTTTTAGGCGCTGTGACAGAGTAAATCATTACACGCGCGTGTTCAACAGGCGGCTGTTGAGGAATGCTTTTTATGCCATCATTCCGAGCCGAGACAGGACGTCTAGCGATCTGAAATTGCTTGCTCGTTATTTCCCATCCGCGGTTTTTTAATGCAGATTCGTTTTCCCTAAGCGCAATTGAATACATTCCCGGATTTATGTCCTCAAATACCCCATCAAGTTTAATTGAATGATTTTTGGCTGCCTGCAAAGAACCGAGCGCATGATACACCGCCCCTTGTTTTGCGTATACAAAAACTGTTTTTCCTTTATGCGTCCGCAATTGGTTTGCAAGAATTCGAAATGTATCGCCCAAAAAACACGAAATCTCTGCTGGCGACACTTCTGTTTGAGACGGACACCGTATTTCTATGTCATTTTTATCAGCAGTCGGCTTGACCAGTACTGTTGCCAAAGCAGTTTCACTCGCGCACGGCCCTGGACCGGTAAGCCGATTGCATGAATATCGTTTTACTTTGAAAGAAACAGTGTACACACCCTGCGGCAATTCAAGAGGCACAATAGTATTCGCAATAAAAGCCCCAAATTGGGTTGAATATGATGGAAACGAAGGCTGATACGAATATATTCTACTTTTTACTGTCCTGTTGTTTCCTGAAAAAATCGCCCATTGATCAATATTTACAGGTGAATTCTTTGTACCGGAAATAAACCCGTTTCCTTTAAGCACAATAGCGTCGCCTGGAAGAGCGGATCCGGCTGTTTCACAGCTTGGGTATATTTCTTTCACGTTCTGGCTTAATAAATCTTGTCCGCAGGTAATTATCAAATTTTCCTCCGCATTCGCTGATTGAGGCAAGAATAGCGCGTAAACAACAATCAAAAATCCGATGTATAAAAAATATCGTGATAGTGTTTGCATATTCTCATTTCTGCGGCTTGGGCTGTATATGAGTCAATGCTGTTTCAATCTCGTCAATTTTATTATTAATCGCTTTATTGCCAGGCTCTGCCGCGCGAATATCTTTCAAAATCGCGAGTGCGTCTTTTTTCTTTCCCTGATCCGCGTAGAGAAGCGCAAGTTGAAATTTTGCCGCGGCAAAATTTGGATTTATAAAAAGAGCGTTCTTAAACGCAGTCTCCGCCTTTTCTTTTTCGCCAAGCCCTTGATACGATGAGCCGAGCGACACAAAAAGCGTTTCGTCCGCGCTCCGCAAAGGATAAAGGTTTACGTTGGCAATCATTGCTTTGTCCAAAAAATTTATCGCATCAGCATTATTTTCCTGCAAAACGCGCACCATGCTCATTGAATAGAGCGCCGCCGGATAATCGTCTTTGAGTCCAAGAGCTTTTTGCAAGGAGGATTCAGCGTCAGAAAGCGCTTTTGCCGCTGATTCAATTTCTTGCGTCTTTTTATCCCGATCTTCAGATTTCATATTTTTTGCTCGTTCGCTGTGTACGACCGACATGCTTAAAAGAAAACGCCCAAGCGCAAGATGATGAATAGGATTTGTCGGATCGCGTTCTATTGCCTTGGCGCGAATTGCGACTGCCTGCTCTTGCGCGCCAGAGGTGTATGGCGCGATTGCCTGATATGCCTCAAAGAGATTTTCAATATTGCGAATGTCGTAGCTGTCAGTGTCATACGCAAGTTTCGCGGCTTGGATCATTAAAGATGTTGTATTTTGAATACTAGCGGCGCTTTCAGGCGATTGTGCGTCAGCAGACGAGATAAGCTCATTAAGCCGATACGCAAGCGCCTTGCTCAACGTTCGCGAATACATGGGATTTTTCTGATCGCCATTTGCGGCCTTTGAAAGAAGCGCAATGAATTCGTCAACAGTCTGCGGATCGGGTTTTGCCTGTTTGAGCCGCTGTTCAACCGCAAAGCTCTTATCAATCTGCATAGCGCGTTCAAACTCGGCATCGGCAAGAAGCCGTTTTCCCATAAATAATGACACGGCAATGCCTGCGGATATAAGGATGTAGAGCGCGAGAGACGAAAAAATAATAAACTGATTTGAGCGTCCGTATGTTTCTTTCACCGCGCCAAACTGTCTCATGGACCCGCACATGCCTATAAACACCCAGAACAAAAAACCTAATGCCATATTGGACGGCTTCAGAAGAGCGGCTGTCCCAAGCGCGATAACGCCAGCGCCGGCAATCATAAGCAAAACACTTTTATCTGACAGCGGCTCTCGCGTCAAACGCGCGGTAAGCGAATAAAAAAACAGGAGAAAAAACGCCGCTATGCCAAAAATGCCAATCAATCCTGTTGCCGCTATCGCTGTAAGAAAAAAAGATCCTGACTGATCAAAACGGATTGCCCATAGCCCCAGATAATTATCTTTATTGCTCTGCTGGGGGCGAAATTTTGTAAAGCTCACAATAAAATTGCCTGGGCCGTATCCGAAGATCGGCGAAGACCGAATTGTTTGCGTAGCGATGTTCGCCGATGCCTTAAACAACGGCTGTATAAGAGCTGGCAGAGCAAGGGTCTGCGGATGTGTTGCTATCATTGTCGCTGAAAAAATAACAACAAAACCCGGAAGAATAATCCATCCGATTTTCTTTTCACGCGGCAATTTTATATACAAATACGCAAGGGCAAAAATCAAGCTCGCAATAACGACAATCCAAAGCCGCCTGTCATTGTATATAACCAGAAACACGAGCATCGCAAACGCATACGCGGTAAATAAAACCGAGGTTATCACTCGCGATGATCCCTTGACAGAGAGACGGATAAGAAAAAGAAGCGCAAAAACAAGAGATAGCGCTATTACAATTCCCGACATGTCAAAGTTTCCAAACAGGTTAAACGAAGAGTTTTTTGTAAAACCCCACGGCAGTAAAAATATTCCAAGAATTTGCAAAATGCCTATAAAAGATACAACAGCCACGGACGCAAAAAAAGCATACAAAGAACGCACAACATGCGCCGCACTGAATGATTGGGAAATAATAAAAGCATTAGTTAAAAACAAAAGCAAGAATAATAAAAGCGGCGAGCGTTCCAAAGCTAATAGCTTGCTGTCCGCCAAGACCAAGGAAACTATTATACGGAAACAATGAAAAGATTGAAGCGGCAAGCCATGCGATAAGCAATACAACAGCTCCGATAATCCACATTCCGCCGCGAAATTCCCATTTTCCTTGTGTGGCGATTTTAATGCTGTAACAAAGAACGAGAATAAACACACCTGCAAATAAAAATGTTTGTTTTGCAAGCTCCACCGGGTCGCTCATAAACGGCAAAACAAAAATCGGCATTAAAAATACCATGCCGTAAATCGTAGAATTTATTATCGCGTCCACTACCGGCGCCTTCTGCGCTTTTTTCGCCGCGTCATCGCGCTGTGGATCAGTGTTTAACGGAGCAACAATAGGCAATGTTTCCGGCTGTACGGATTCCACCCTGCGAACAATTCTTTTCTTCTTTACGTTTACGGCGACGATATTTTTTCCTTGCATACGCATAATCAATATATCTTATGAAAAATTTTCTTACTCTGTTAACAGAGTAATTAGTTCCTGTCTAAATACTGCCCAAATTGCTTGATTTGTCATTCCCGTCCCCGCGCAGGTGAGCCGAACACGGTAATAATGGAGTCAAGTCCCAATTATTCTGACTGTCTAAAACCATACACCGCGAAATGAATTAACTCTTAACGTTTTGTTCAACAAATTCAAACATTGGCAAAATTTCGTCGCTAACATTTATAAATGTAATTGAAATATTTTTTTTGCCAATAAACGTTGCACCTTTATCAGCTCATCTGCAAACGCGTGTGTCGTCATGGAAACATCCGTAAAATCAATAACCGCCTCCACGCAATGATCAGACACAATCTGATCGCGAAGCGCAACGGCCATGTTCCGTCCCCACACCAGCGAGCCGAATAGTGTGTGTAGCGGATACGTTTTTTTATCAGACATAATCGTATACATTAATGTTTCGCCTTTGAACAGGTTGTGCTTAAGACGCTAGATGTTGTATTTTTCCGGGTCGGTTTTTTTTCATCGCCTCCTCATCAACAGACCAATTGTACATAATGGTTAATTTTTTTGTCCAATCCTATTTTTTAGTATAGCATACACTGATAGCATTACTCAAATATCTGCGGTTTCAGCGCTTTTGCCTGTTCAACAAAAAAATTCTTCCATTCTTGATGAATAATTGGTTTAAGCATTCGCGGATAATCTGTCATCTGCGATGCCTCAATAAGGCGCGCTCCAAGATCAATAGATGATAAATGCCAATCAAACTTTGCTTTTGCTTGCGAAAGGAGATTAGTAAATGTGTACTCTTTTTCACGAATAATAAAAAATAGGTCAATGTAGTCACGCGCTCGGGGTTTGAGCACAATCGTATGAACTTTATCAACCGCAATATCATAAATACTTTCAACTTCAAGATTTCCAAATCGCGCCCCTTTTTCAATGAGCGGAAATGGATAATAGTTAAAATCAACTTTTAAAAAAGTTCTATCGTTAAAATGCAAAAAAAACGAAAAGAGTCCGTAAACACGCTTCGTCTCAACAGAAGTAATTGAAAGGTCGGCGGCGTTTCTTTCAATGAACTCGGCAATTATCAAGGGGTTCACTTCATTCTTTTCTGTAAAAAAATCGAGGTCTTCAGAATCGCGGTGATGAAGATAAAATTCTGCAAGAGCAGTGCCGCCCGCAAGATAATAACGGTCAGTAAAATATGGTTCTGAAGCAATGCGTTCAAGAACCGCTTTTTGGTGCGGAGTTAAAATTGATGGCTGTCCGGCCATAATAGAATTTCAAGATACCGACGATATGCGGGGTCAATTCTGTTAAGAAGCATTGGCCAGTATTTCCTTACTTCTTCCTCTTTTAATTTCTCTCCCGCAGACCCATAATTAATCATCTGTTCAAGACGCCAGATGTTGTATTTTTCCGGGTCGGCTTTTTTCATCGCCTCTTCATCAACAGACCAATTATACATAGTGAGTAATAGCTAATATTTTTTTAAGTATATCATACTTCCTTTGAATTTGAAACCTAACTGCCAATAATGCTCTTTCGTTGTCATTCCCGCGAAGGCGGACAAGGGCAGTAATTATACGCTTTTTTTGATGAGCTGGATCCCGTATCAGGTCTGTCTTCGACTGCGATCGGGGATGCGGTAGGGACAGTTTTTGGACAGTCTAAACGGGAATGACAATGCTGTTGTATTAAGACACTAACGCCCTTTAACCAATTTACACAATCCGCTTGACATTACAAAAAAATTGACAAAATGGGTAAACAACAGTAGATTTGAAATGCAAAGTTGCCCGTTTTTTGGCTTTTTCATGAAAGGAGGAAATCATGCGAAAGTCATTACAAGCTTCTGTGATCGTTTTTTCTCTATCTCTAGTTGGCTGTTTCCCCGGGGTGAAGGGGAATATCAATATCCGCGCTGACAGCAAAGATGTTGCTGTCGCGGTAGGAGAAATTGTTAAGACTTCTCCAGCACCGTCTGCTACGGCAACGGGGTCTGTCGGAATGTCAGAGGAGGACAGAAGGAAGCTCGCGGAGGAAACCGCGAAGAAAACCGCTGAAGAAGTGGTCAAAATTCTTCCGACTCCAGGACCGACTGCGGTTCCGACAGCCGTGCCGACTGCGGTTCCAACGCAGGAACCGCCGCCGGAAGAAATATCATGGATGGGCATCCTGGAAGAGTTTACCAGAAAGATCCGTATTCTCTCCGCGGATGGCACGGTTGCCACGGCAACTGTAATTCCGCAGGATGTTGTCTATGATTATGCTATGGATAGAATAGTAGTTCGTTTTATCGGTGAAGTGGTAGGAAATTTTTCAGAAAATGAAAGTAAGAAAGTTTGGGAAAAAACTGCTGATTCTTCGCAAAGTGAAGATTTTCGGGTTGGACATCGCCTACTTTTCCAGTCAGTAAATGCCACAGACTCCCCGGGACAAATAAACGGAATAGACTGGAATAGGCGGGTATTCCTGCTTAATCCGGCATACACCGGAGGAGTCACCACGCGCCCGATCCCTGCTTGGGGACTTGGGAATCTTTCCCCTGAAGAGCTCAACGCTGAAACGGCGGTCGGAGCCCTGACCACGGTTTCCGTGAGGGGAAATCCTCCGGAATTTCAACGTGGCACAGAGCCATTATACAAAGGGTGGAAAAATGATCTGATTATTGGAGATATTATTCTTGTTGTGTACCACCGTCTTAATGGAAAAATGCTCTTTCTATCAAAGACCCGAAGTGGAAATTTCCACCTCTATCGCGTGGTAGAGGAAAAGATAGAAGCCGACGGTTAGTATGGAAGTCGGCAAACACACATGGGTTGATCCGTTTGATCAGCCCTTATTTTATATTTTATGACCCGACATTACTGACAAAAACAGTGCTATGCCATGTGATGTTGTTGCTTGTGGCGCCCGTAACCCGAAGTAAAACATTAGTGCCTGATATGGTAAGTGTTGCGTCCCATCCTGCTTGATTTTCAACAGTATAATCTGCTTGCACTGCTCCACCAAGAAGCGTTACTGTTCCTGTCACTGTTTTATATGTTCCGCGCACGATGTATGCGGCGGCGTCATCAGCAGTCCCACCAGTTCCTCCTGTCCGCCGAGCGGCCACGCGCGCTTC
>CAZKXN010000002.1:0-868 GCA_964556905.1 uncultured Gammaproteobacteria bacterium | reverse complement strand
TTAAGTATGTGTTATTTGCAGAAATCGGGATTGTATTTATTGTCGTTACAGTCACATCTGTTGTGGCTATGCGGCCTTGATATACTTTGTAATTCGGATCATCGTTTGTCGCGGTTGAGGTAAGTCCTAAAATTTGGTTTCCTATAGTTGCTTCCGTAACATCAAGTCGCGCCGCCGGTGTCATTCCAATACCGACATACCCCGCATTGTCTATTCTCATACGCTCGGTTAAAGTTGCAGTTCCATCTAACGCTGTCCAAAATGATAGTCTGCCTGGCATGTCAGATGCATACATTGCGGTATAAGTTTCTGCGTCAATCGAACCGCGAATTTCAGCTGCACTATAAAATACTGACTGTTCTCCTTGAGTTCCGCTAAAACTTCCTCTAAAGACAATACTACCAAGCGTATCTTCGTCAGCTACAAGACTGTGTGTTCCTATTGTCGCGCTCCTGCTTCTGTTAAAGTCAAGGAGCGGGGCTTCTGCGACAGCCGTACTCCATGTATTTAATGCCATGCCTCCGTAAGTTGCGGAAGTATTTATCTCAAACAACTGTCCAGCACGGCCGTATGCCGTGTTCAAGGTGCCTCCGATTGTAACTACGCCAGTATTAAGGATGGTCATTCGCTGTGTAGCATTTGACGCGCCATCAAGCGTTGTGAAGAATACCAGCCGCCCAGGCATGTCATTAGAACCTGGTGTCCCGTCCACATACGCTGATATTCGCGCTCCAATAGAATCCTTATCAAATCCATCTGCTCCAGCGAAATTAATCTTTCCAAGTTCATCATCAGCTCCACCGCCGCCGACATATTGAACAATTGTATTTCCATTAACTGCCGCGCTTCTTGTTTTTACAAAGTCAAA
>CAZKXN010000001.1:26703-32787 GCA_964556905.1 uncultured Gammaproteobacteria bacterium | reverse complement strand
AAAGGTCAATAGTTATTTTTTTACCGCTTCAACAATTTTTTCAAAAATAATCGGATGTTTTTCAGCCAGTGCGGCTAGAATTTTGCGGTCTAATTCAATATGCGCGTCTTTGAGAAGTTTTATAAACTTGCTGTATGAAAGTCCAAAGTCGCGCGTCGCGGCATTTATTTTAATTTGCCAGAGGTTTCTGCGGACACGCTTTTTGTTGCGTCTGTCCCTATATGCGTATACGCCGGCTTTTAGCATCGCGGGCCGCGCGAGCTTGATTGTTTTTTTGCGTCCCCACTTATAGCCCTTTACGGCTTTGAGAAGCTTACGTCGTTTTTTGAGATGAAGTTTTCCTCGTTTTACGCGCGGCACAAAATTTAGCTTTTAGCTTTTAGCTTTTAGCTTTTAGGAAAAATCCTAAAAACCACAAGCAAAAAGCAATTAAGAGTATTATAGAGTGCAGGTGAGCATTTTTACTGTTTTTTGCAAAGCAGGGGACAACGAACTGTCGCGTCGTTTTTTGCGCGTGATTTTTCCGGAACTTCGCGCGTTAAAATGATCCTGTCCGCAATATCGCTTGAGGATTTTTTTGGTTCGTGTCACGCGAAATCGTTTCGCTGTTGCCTTATGTACTTTTTGTTTTGCCATTTAACCTCCTAAATTTTTAGACATCCTGTGTTATGAGTTTGAAACATTAACATATATGAAGAATATTTTCAACACATTATTTTTTTACTCCAAGCACAGCGCTCATTTTTCCTCCTTGCAGAGCAATAGGGGATTCTACTGCAATTGCAAACCCTTTATTTTCTAATTCTTTAATAAAATTTTGAATTATTTCTTTTGCCATGCCGCCTCGTTGGCGTTCGCGTCCTTTTAGAACCACTTCAAGGCGTATTTTATCATTTTGTTCAAGAAATTTTGCTGATTGCGCGATCCGGACATCGCGATCGTGATCACCTATTCGGAGAGAGAGACGTATGCCCTTTATCTCAACCTTTTTTTGACGAGCCCGTTGTTTTTTTAATTCTTTCTCTTGCGCGTAGCGAAGGCGTCCGAAGTCAATAATCTTACACACAGGAGGATGCGCTGTCGGCTCTATTTCTACAAGATCAAGCTCCGCAGTGTGAGCAAGCTGGAGCGCTTCTTGAATAGAAACAACTCCTTTGTGCTCATCGTTTTCGTCTATCAAGCGAACTTGCGGCGCCGAGATCGTTTCGTTGAGATGATAGTTTTTTTTCGGCAAATCGTCTGCTCGTGATTTACGATAGTTTTTTCTCATCTTATACTCCTAACTTTTAAGTTCTGAAAAAGCGGCGTTTCATTGTTTTTCCCATCGCCGCGCCGTATCTTTCTTATTATGATGCGCCGCAATAATCAATAATACAGAAGAACACAGGATAATAAATGGTGGAGATGGCGGGAGTTGAACCCGCGTCTAGAATGATAGTAAAAAAGGCGCCACACGTTTCTTCGGTTTTTTTGAGGTTTAAGACTTTTGCCGCGTATAACCGACAATTGCGGCGTTTGTCCGAGTTCGCAAGGACGGTTTCAAGATAACTCCGCAAACATGAGATATCTTTAATCCTGTGAATATGACACCCGGATCATCCATACACAGGCATACGGATGCGGATGGCAATGGCCTTTTAGGCAACTGCAGGCGCAAAGTTGAAAGCAAATGAACTAATCAATTGCTTGACCTTGCTCACAAATGTGTTGGCATTTGTAGAATGTTGTGCGTTTTTTACCCCCCTGCTCTTCTCATTAAGAAAGATAGGGGGGTAAACGAGTTGCACACGCTCGACGTGCTCCTTTTTTGTTTTTCACCCTATCGAAGCCCAGCATCCCCCCCAACCCAACTTTTCAAACAATAATAGCGGGTTCAAATATACCCTATCGGCCAGAAATGGCAATACTGTCATTTCTCGCGCCTTACGGGCAATGCGATGGAAGTTAGATTGGGGTAAACGCTCGGATTCTTTACTATGGATGTTTTAATTGGGTGCGAATCTCTTTTTCAATGTCCCGCTTTTTAATGATCTCTCGCTTTTCATACTGTTTTTTTCCGCGAGCTAAACCTATTTCAATTTTAATTCGTGTTGCTTTAGTATATACGCCTAAAGGCACTATTGTCAAGCCTTTTTCCTTGAGTTTTCCAACAAGTCTAGCGATCTCACCCTTTTTGAGGAGCAGTTTGCGAGGCCGGCGAGGATCATAATCTGATGATGACCCAGCAGGGGGGTAGGGGGAAATGTGCATATTGTCAAGCCAGAGTTCGCCATTGTGCAGATGCGCAAAACTTCCTTTCAGCGTTAACGAGCCCGCTTTGGCAGATTTTACTTCTGCTCCAGACAGCACAATTCCGGCTTCAAATCGTTCAATAATATGGTAATCAAAAAAAGCTCGCTCATTTTTAGCTAGATATGGCATTTTTGATGATTTTGTGGTATAATGAATAAATGGATATTCAAAAACAAGGACAAGCGTTTACTGTCAACATTTCAACCCTTACGTTTCTCAAGATTCTTTTAATTATTGGGATTCTTGCTTTTGTTTATTTTATAAGGGATATTCTTGCCATTCTTTTTATTGCTATTCTTCTTTCCTCTGCATTAAGCCCTTGGGTGCAGGCAATGGAGCACAGGAGAATACCTCGGGTAGCTGGTATTTTTTTGATTTATCTCTCTATTTTGGCAGTGGTTACGCTTGCCATTGTACTCTTAATCCCCCCCCTTGTCGAACAGTTTAATGAGCTCTCACTGGCCTTTCCCGGCTATTCCGACCACTTCGTGCGGGTACTTCAGGGATACAGCCCTGATATCAATATCGTAGAACAGCTAAAACGATTTTTTGTTTCCATTCAATCCAGCATGCTTGATATCGCAAGCGGCATTTTCCTAAAGATTTTTGATATTCTGAAAGGGGTTGTGGCGTTTTTTCTTGTTTTTGTTGTGACATTTTATATGGTAGTAGAGGAGAACATGATGCGCCGCGCTTTGAGATCTCTCACTCCTGCAAAATATCATCCATTTGCAGAACGGCTTTTGGGTAAGATACAGAAAAAAATAGGCCTTTGGCTACGCGGGCAGGCAATACTGTCTTTTCTTATTTTTCTTCTTTCTTTTATCGGGCTTTCAATTCTTGGAGTGCATTACGCTTTAGTGCTTGCATTGGTTGCAGGCCTTACAGAATTTATGCCGCTTATCGGGCCTGTTATCGGCGCTATCCCGGCTGTTTTTATTGCCTTTAATCAAGACCCGCTTCTTGCGCTGTGGGTTTTGCTTTTGTATGTCCTTATCCAGCGGTTGGAAAACGATCTTTTAGTTCCGCGGGTTATGCAAAAGGCGGTTGGGTTAAACCCGCTGGTAAGCATTATAGCTCTTTTGATCGGGGCGAAATTTGGCGGAATTATAGGAATTCTTTTGGCAATCCCGGTTACCACAGTCCTTTCCGTGATTACGTATGAGTTTTTTGGCAATTCCTTTGAGCATGAAGATCATGAAGATCAAGGAGGTCTTTATTGACCATATATTCCCGCCTTGATACACTATTTTAACATACATCCAATACGACCTTATTATTTTCTACATAAGGTCCTTTTCATTATATTCTTCACATTTTTTAACATAAATAGTGCCGCAAAACTCCAGTAAACTTGAAGATGTTATTTATTTCCAAGCCCTAAACAATGAGGTCCCATATTCACGAACGAATTTTGCTCTATAAAATCCATCAGGGCGATACGGAGAGTTTTGGCGCTGTTTACGATTTTTATCAGGAGAGGATTTACCGGTATGTATATTTGAAAGTTCCAACCCAGCAAGACGCGGAAGATATTACAGCAGATACGTTCTTGCGCGCATGGCAATATATGCAGGAGAAAAAAGCAGTGCGCACGATTCAGGCATTTCTCTATCAGATCGCTCGTAATCTTATTGTTGATTTTTATCGGAAAAGGGGCGGGAATATAGAATCTATTGATGAACAGGAGATTGTTGTGGCGGATCGCCAGGATCTTTCATTGGAGGAAAAAATGACGCTCAAATTGGATATTGCGCAGGCAGAACGCGCAATACGGCAGTTAAAAGATCTATATCGGGACGTGGTGATACTTCACTATCTTAACGACGTGCCTCTTAAGGATGTTGCGCGTTTAATCAAGAAGTCTAGAGGAGCAACAAGGGTGATTTTGCATCGTGCAGTCAAAACACTGCGGGACATGCTTATGGCGGGAAAAGAGTAATTGCTTTGAATCTACGAAACTGTCAAATTGCCCTCCTTGCAGTCATGACATTGAGGCCTAGTGCATTGACAATTTAATTTCGCATCTGTCATCCCCGCGAAGGCGGGGATCCACTCCACGGCATAACTTGTTCTATTTACTGCCCTTCCCGTATTCGGCTCGCCTGCGCGGGAACGGGAATGACAACGAAAGAGCATTATTGGCAGTTTCGTAGATTCAAAGCTGATAGGCGCTTGGTAACATTTAGATGATTTGAAACTGGATTTTTAGACAGTTGTGCGGCTTTGTAACACTTCACCCGCTTCTTACGTCTTATATAGTATAGGCAAGCCCCGTTAGAAATTCTTAGGAAATTTTTCATAAGAGGAGAAAACGGCGGTACTGAAAAAGGGTAAGCTCCTAGAAAGCTATAAAATATAGCAAAAAGTGTAAAGCAAATTTCTAACGGGGCGAAAAAAAGTAAAAACAGGCCAAAAAACAGGCCAAAAAGCATTGAAAACAAAAACAAAAATTTTGACGAAAAAAAGGGGCAAAAACAAATAAAAAAGATTCCCTGTCTCGTCAATCAGATTAGAATCTCTGCGAATAGTTTTTAGAGATTCAAAAAACAAAAACAAAAGCTCAAAAACAAAAAGGATTTTGGGTTTTTTTATTCTCTTGTTTTAATGAAGAAGGACACATGCGTAAGTCCGCGACAATAAAAAAAGTAAGACTTCTTCAGTCAATAAAGCCGAGCAAAGAATGGAGCATAAAGACTCGGTCTATTCTGCTTTCCCAGATTGCGGCGCAAGGGGCGCGGGCGAGTCAGCCAGGATTTGCGCAAGCAGTAAAAGCGTATGGGCTTACGTTTTGGAGCGATCTGTACAGCGCAACGCTTGGCGCGGTATTTTCAAGGCCCAGGAATGCGTTTGCCGGAGCCGCAGTGTTGGCGGTTGTTGGTTTTTTTGTGTATGCGCAAGCACAGCAGAGCATTCCGGGCGAACCATTGTATTCGGTAAAGCAAACAGAGGAAGTCATTAAAGTTGCCATTACAACCCCAAATGAGCTTCCAGCGCTGGAACTTTCTTTTATTGAACGGCGTATTCAAGAACTGGAAACTATTACCCAAAGGCCATTGGAGCAAAGCGACAAGGAAAAAAGAGTTGAGTCGTTAGTGCAGAATGTTTCATATAAGTTAAAAAAAGTAGAAGACAATCTTTCAGCAATTCGATCGCAAGAAGAGCCAAAAAAGATTATTAACATTGCTTCGCTTGTGAAAGAAAAATCAGGCACATATAGACAGGTGCTTAAAGAAAAAGTCGCAACCTCTACTCCAGCGCTTGCCGACACTATTAGCAAAGCTCTTGCAACCGCAGACAGCGCCAAAACAAAGGCGCTGGAAATCATTGTAGATAAAGGGCAAGAAGGGGGTGTGTCAGAAACAGAGGTGGCCGCGCATCTTACAGAGTCTATTTCTGAAGTTGAGAAGAGCGCAAAACAGCTTAAACAGACTGTTTCCATGGCTGCGATTTCTTCAGCAAAAAAGGTTTTGAAAGAAGCAAAAGAACATGTAAGGCAAAAGGATTTCAAAGTAGCTCTGC
Source organism: uncultured Gammaproteobacteria bacterium (assembly GCA_964556905.1). Classification (GTDB taxonomy): domain Bacteria; phylum Patescibacteriota; class Patescibacteriia; order JACQRZ01; family JACQRZ01; genus JACQSA01. Next base: position 26,973 of record CAZKXN010000001.1, on the reverse strand, counting down.
GCAAGCTCACGCAGGGCAAAGATTTGGTGAGGAACATAGAAGCTGAACTTGATGTGCCAGCCGCAACATCAACTCCTGCTAATGACGAGGGGAATGCCACTTCAACCCCGCATACAAAGATAAAACTTATTTTTTAGGTTTCAGCTTTTAGCTTCCGTACAAGTATTAACGAAGCTAAAAGGTGAAACCTACTGTTTTTTAGGTTCCACAACTGTATTTTATAAAATCTCTTCTGGATAATTTTTCTTTAGATAGTTTCTTTTTAATTAA
>CAZKXN010000001.1:26422-26693 GCA_964556905.1 uncultured Gammaproteobacteria bacterium | reverse complement strand
GTTGAAAGCCAAAAGTTGTCTTACGAAGAGTCCGGTCTAAATAAAGGTCGATCTCCTGTTATGCAGGAGGACTAGCTCGGTTAATACTATTATTATCTATCTCCGAAAGGGGAATTTCGTATGAGTAAATATGTTACAATAGGGAAACGAGTCCTTACTGTCTCTCTTACAGGGACAATGATTCTCTGGTCGCTTGGCCTTGCGTCACTGCAGTCTGCGCAAGCAGCAACGCTAGTCGCGGGCGATTTGATCAAAGCATCAGGACCTGCAG
>CAZKXN010000001.1:10704-26412 GCA_964556905.1 uncultured Gammaproteobacteria bacterium | reverse complement strand
CCTGCAGTGTATTACTACACTTCTGACGGAAAAAGGGCGCCTTTCCCAAATGATAAGGTTTATAGCTCGTGGTATGTGGGCTTTGGCAAAGTGAAAACAATCACTGACGCCGAGCTTGCCGCGCTTTCATTGAGCGGCACCAACATGACGTACCGGCCAGGCACTCGGTTGGTAAAGATTACCACAGATCCAAAAGTATATGCTGTTGAACCGGGCGGTTCACTTCGCTGGGTAAAAGACGAAGCAACAGCAAAAGCTCTTTATGGCGACACATGGAACAAGCAGATTGATGATGTTCCTGATGTCTTTTTCACCAACTATTCCAAAGGCGCTGACGTGGATTCAGCAAAGCCGAGTGTTGGCAGTTTGGTGAAGAGCGCGTCTTCCGCTGACATCTATTATGTGGATGCAGACGGCGGAAAGCGCAAACTGGCAGACCTTGCGACATTTGACGCAAATGGCTTCCAGTCAAAATTCGTTCGCACTGTTGCTGACGAAGTATTAACCGGCCTTACGGCATCTGCAAAAGGCGATTTGAAAGCAAAAGAAGATGCAGTTGCGCTTCCTACGCTTGCCGCTCCTACCGCAGCGAAGCCAGGCGAAACACCAGCGGCTCCGGCAGGCAAACAGATGCTTACTATTGCACTCGCTTCAGATAACCCAATAGGCGCAGTGCATGCATCCGGCACATCCTATAACAAAGCTCTTTCTTTGAATTTAACAGCAGGAGCTGATGCAGATGTGACAGTCACAAGCCTTACGCTTACTCGCGCCGGACTTGCGACCGATACTTCTTTAAGCGGCGTTGCAGTGTTTGCAAACAAAGCAAACGAACGCCATGGCACGTTTTCCACGTTCTCAAGCAATAAGGCAACAGTGAGCATGTCAAACGAGCCAATCAAGATCGCAAAGGGAACAACAGTCCCTGTGTGGGTGAAAACGAATATCACTTCGCTCGCGGCAGGACAGTCAGGCACTTATACTCTGGCAATATCCGCGGCGACTGATATTTCAACGAGCGGCGCGGAAATTTCCGGCACGTTCCCATTCACATCCTCAACATTCAGCTTGACAAGCGGAGCAAACGTTGTCGGCACGCTTACGGTTGACGCAATCACTGTGCATAACAACGGCGCTACGGACGCGACAGCGGTTAACATCAATATGGGCACAGCGGATCAGAATACTGCCAGCTTCCGATTCGTTGCTGGAGCAAACGAGGATATGAAGCTTGTGAATATTCGTCTGTACAACAATGGAAACACTGTTGACGACGACCTCAAGAACATTGATCTTGTTGGTCCGGATTCAGCCATACTTGCGACAATAGCAAAACAGAAAGACAAATATATCACTTTTGATCTTTCAACCATGTCTGGCGGCGGGTACACCATTCCAAAGGGCGCGTCGCGCGATCTGACAGTACGTGAGGACGTGGTATCTGGTTCAGCCCGCACAATCCGCTGGTTGATCCAGAATGATTATGACGTTGAAGCGTATGGCATATCTTCAGGATCAGGAATCTTAGCGACTCTTGTTGGAGGCGCCACACCGACAGGAAACGATCAAACATTTCCAGTTGGCGATAGAGTCGGCGCAAACTTCGTGAATAAGATCACTGTCGCGGGCGGCACTATGACGCTTTCAAAAGCATCAACATCGCCATCAGGAAACCTTCCTGCCGGCGGCACTCTTGTTCAGTTGGCTAAATACGAAGTGAAAGCATCCGGTGAAGACATGGAGCTTCGCCAGATTCAATACATGATCACTCGTACGCCAGCCGTTGCCGCAAACAATTTAACAGGTACATTCACTGTTAAACTTCAGGAGTCTGGCGCAACCACTTCTCCGACAACAATCTTTACGGTCGCTGGATCCGCGGCAACATACGCCGCTACAACCACGGCTACATTGACTACATATCCGACACTTACGTCAAACAAGACGTACTATATTACTTATGAAGGTGATATTGGGTCGGCTGTTGCTTCTGGAGTCACATATTCAACGCAACTAGACGTTTTGCAGGTCTATAGAAAGAATTCCAACGACCTGGTTGATCCAAGCGTTAATTTGACTGCCGCAAACACACTTACTGTGAATACCGGCACCATGACAGTTGCGCTTAACAGTTCTTTCCCGCCGCCTACAGTTGTTGTGAATCAAAGCACTCTGGCAACAATCGCATCATGGACACTTACCGCAGGCCCTGCTGAACCAATTCTCTTGAATTCTTTGACAGCAAGCACAACTGCTCCAGGATTCGGCACATACTTTAAAGAGATAGAGCTTTGGATTGGTGGCGCGAAGAAATCGCAAGACACCTCCTCTACTATTGCTCCAGGCACCACAGGAACAGTTACATTCAATATGTCCCCATCGTATGAAGTTCCTGCAGGACAGACCGTTGTAGCAGAAGTGAAAGCAAAAACAATTGCATCCGGCATTACTGCGAACGCGACAGACAGGCTGCACATAACATCAGGAGGGCTTTCTGGTTCAGGAAAGACTTCTCTTACTGCGCTTTCAAGCGTTCCTGCAACAGCAATTGCGGCTCAATTAATCACTATTGTACCTTCTGGAACCTATACTGTGAGTCGCGATACAGTAACAAACGTACGGTCATCGCAAATTGTGGCCGGAACCACAGGTGTGACGTTTGGCGCTTACAAGTTCCAAAGTTCAAACTCTGAAGCGATTAAGAAGCTGTACCTTGCGAATGCAGGAAACAACAGCAACGGTATTACAAATATTGGCGTGTATGACGGCGGAACAACACCAATTGGCAGTATTACCAAATCGTCCCTTGGATCAGATCGCAATCTTACGGGCGGCGATGAAAAGAATGTGGTGCTTGACTTCACTGGCATGTCTGGCGGAGGGTATGTAATACCAAAGAACACGTATAAGGTTTTGACAGTCAAAGCCGATACTGTCTATGCCGCGACATCAGGCCAGACCGCTCAATTGGTTATTGCAGATCTTGAAGCAGAAGGTGAAGGATCTGGCGTAACTATTTTTGCCACTCTGCAAGCAGACACAACGCCAGCCACTGCCGGACAAGCATACGCTGTCGGCGATGTGGTCTCTCTCTACGATAACAGCAGTGTTTCAGCAGAGTTGGATCAGGATGATATCGGCGCAGATGTTGACAATACTTATGTTGTCACAACCGCAGCAGCTTCTGGAGCAGTGCTCAATGCCGCTGCTGACACGCTCTTTGACACGAATGCGTCATCTACTCTTGCGTCAACAGATCGTCTCTCAAAATGGAGAACACTCTCTACTGAAACAGTGAACGCAGGAGTTACAGCACAGAATAACTACGCTCTTGGCGATGTCGTTGCTATCGCAGACATATCTGCAGGCACTCATTCCTTGTACGTTGTTACCATGGCAGTAAGCGCTGGCGCAGACATTTCTGCAGCAAACGCGCTCGTAAACGGTTTGACGCTCGTGGTAAACGACATCATTTCTCGCGTTCCTGCCGGCGCCACTGAAACGCTTTCTGCAAGCGCAACACTGACTTATAAAGCAGGCGACGTGATAGTGGTGAATGACACAGGCGATGCCGATGACGGCATTTATGTCGTGAACGCGGCAGTAAATCCTGGCACAAGCATAGTTGCCGCAAGCGCGCTTGTAGGCGGAACAGGAGGTCTTACTTTCGCGGCCGGTCAAGTTACCAAACTTCCGATTACAACAACAGAACTTGCTTCAACTAGCTCTACGTATGCGTATCGTGCCGGCGATATTATTGTCATACATGATGAAAGCGCCACAACTGACGATGGTTTGTTTGTGGTGGACACTGCTCACGCTATTGGAACAGACACCACAGCCGCAAGTGGATTGGTTACAGGCCTTACCTTGACTACATCTGATCGCATATCCAAGCTTGCTGTGATGCAGACCTCTGATAATGTCAAACGGCTCTACCCGACAAAACTCAATTTTGTATGGACGGCCGCAAGCGGCGGAGCAGTACTCTCAACAGGCGGACAAGTTGAAGTCGGACGCTTTACAATGGGCGCTGACACTGCAAATTCAGCAAATCCGGATGCCGCAGTATCAGTGACCGGTCTTAACTTCAGCATGGTTTCATCTGCGACTTTGACGAATGCCACTTTGCATGATTTCAGCAACAATGCAAACGTAACGTCAGCGACCAACATCACTCCGGATCGCGCAGGCGGAATACTCAACTTTAGCGGCGTGTCAATAGGATTTAATCATGGTGAATCACGCACATTCCGCATCCTTGCCGATGTCGGCACATCTGCCGGATCTCAATCAACATACTTTAGATTCAATGCAGGATCTAATGTGTCTTCCGGAACCGCGACATGGAGCGTGACAGCAACAGGTCAGACCGCTGTGACAGGCATCACATGGACCGCTCTTGCCGGCGATGGAGCTGATACAAGCTCTGCGCAGATGACAGCATCTTCCGTTGCATCTGACGCAATTGCTCCGACAATCAGTAGTATTTTGATGACCCAAGCAGGAGGAGCAGACAATGCATGGGCCGCTGCTGACACTATCGCGATTACCTTCTCTAAAAAGATTGATCCTGCATCAGTCCATACAGACCTGCGTTATGGCGCTGGTACAGCATCAACAACCTCAACAGGCACTGGATCTCTGTCTGTCGGTGAGAATAGCGGAGGTACAAACGCTTGCAGCGTTGCTTCAGCAAACGACACGATCAACATAACCAACATTGCTTGTATCTCAACCGGCGACGCCGATACAATGAACATGTCTGGTTCAAGCACTGCTGCTGCACGTCAATCCACGACTATGGGATTGAGTACAGCCGGTACAGTGTTGACCGTTACTCTTCCGGCCTTCAACTTCCAAACCGATGACGGTGCAGAAGCTGACGGCGGAGAACTTCTCACAGCTGTGAGAGATGCTGCTGGAAATCTTTTGGCCGCATCAACATGGTCCATTACAGCTCTTGATCTCTAATCTTTCGAGATTAGACGCGTCAAAAGCGCGTAGTGGAATCTAGTCAAAGAAAAGCAACCCCGCCAAAATTTTGCGAAAGCAAAATTTAGACGGGGACTTTTCTTTTTTATGGTTTTTTGTATAATATCTGCACCATCTAGTGTCATTAATATGTTATGAAAAAAACACTCACCCTAATCATTTCAGTCCTGGTTCTTGGCATTCTTGCCGCCTCCGCGTTTTTTGCTTTTAGATATTTTTCAGAACAAAAAGCAGAACAAGCGTTTCGGAGTTTGTACGGGTCTCATTATGATTTTAATACGGTCTATTCAGTTATTAAGGAGAATAAAGCGTTACTTGCAAAGAATTCTCGGCATGATGGCGCGCTTGATTCTCTTGCGCAGGGGTATTACGTGCTTGGCGCGCTAGACGAAGCGCGAGATGCTATATTGAAGGCAACGGAATTGCGCAGTGACAATGATGCATATTGGTCTCGCCTCGGACAAATTTATCAGCGCAGAAAAGAATATCCTTTAGCGGCATCTGCGTATGAAAAAGCTCTTTTAGTCAACCCAAAGAAAAAAGAGCATTACAAAAACCTTGCATGGCTGTATTATTTTCGATCTGAAGGAGAGGATCGCCTGAAAGCATTTCCGGTTCTTGAACGCGGGCTCAAGGCATTTCCAAAAGATCAGGATTTACTTTTTGACATTACTCGATACTATTTGTACGATAAAAACGCCAAAGAATTTTTGAAATATGCGCCTCGGTATTTGGCAGTCAACCCCCAAGACAAAGCCATGCAAAAAGATTATGAGAGCTATAAAAAGCAATTAAAATTTAAAGATAAGAAAAAATGAAAAAATTAGTTATTACCATTACTCTACTCGTCATCATTAGTGTTGGTGGATGGTATGGCTATGCTGTATGGGAAGAGTGGCGTATATTAGAGAAGATTTCTGCGTCTGATCCGGAGAAAAAAGAGTTTGTTGAATTTCTTCGTCGTGATAAGAGAGAATTGAAAAAAAATCTTTCAAAAAATGACAGAATTACATACACCACGGATCTAGGATTGCAGTGGTATGTGCTGGGGGAATACAATCGTGCAATTCATTGGTGGGAAAAGGGATTGGGATTGAAGAGGGATAATGAGATTGGGTGGTATAATCTTGGAAATGCATATCGGCGGCTGAAAAATTTGCAAAAAGCCGAAGAGTCATACCTTACATCTATTGAATACGCAAAATTGGGAGAGTTAAATGGATGCCTTGCTCTCGGAGAGCTCTATCATAATGACTACATTGAAAAGCGCGCAGAAGAGCCGAATATATATCTAAAATGTTTAGAAAAGAGCCCGGACAATAGGGATTTAATTGCCCGCCTTGCAGTGTATTATAGAGACCAAGGAGATAAGAATAAAGCAATACAGTATTTTGACGAACTGTTTCGCCTTGAACCGACAGTGGAGGTAAGCGAGGAATTAAGAAACCTTCGGCTGTAAGAGCAAGGATGACGTGAAGATGAGATGAAATTGGGCTGTGTTATTTGTTTTTGAAAAAGAGCGTACATGCCTAAATTTACACTTGTGGAGGTCAGTTTACGGAGAAAACAGTTTCATTTTATGAGCATTTGAGCGGTATGAGAGAGAAGAGTGCAAAAGCATTGGCGCGGTGTGGAAAACTCCCGTTGACAAAAGCATGCGTCTGCTGGTAGAGTAGACATGTTCAATATACGTCATTTCCGAGCATTAGGTCCGAATAGCCATCGGGCCGGAGCGAGGGATCCCAGAACAGTAAACGGGATTGCCATGGTCGCTTCGCTTCCTCGAAAATGGTGACAGATTATTTTTAACATAATGTGATTGAATCTATGCAAAACGTAAAGCAGACGCTTCTTGGCCTTGCGGCTCTCGTTGTGGCAGTCGCGGTACTATGGGGATTTTTGGGCATGCAGAAGAATGGTGAATTCCGCAATACATACTCGGCAGTCTATCTTTCAAGCGGCGAGATATATATTGCAAAGCTTTCTGTTTTCCCAAAGCTTGCTATGGAAGATCCATATCTTCTTCTCCTTGTGCAGGACGCGAAAAAGAACAACAATTTTCAGTTGACTCCTATCAGCGAGTCAGTGTGGGCGCCAAAGAAACTCTATCTTGATAAAAACCAAGTTCTCTATTATGGCCCTTTGCGAGAGGACAGCAAAGTGCTTGAAACCCTTAGAAACGCAGGAAAGTAGGATTGACATTCATACGCACACAAACACTCCGATTTTTAATCGGAGTGTTTTTATATGCTTTAAGTATATATTGCCCTCGGCCGTGTTTTGGCTCGCCTGCGCGGGGACGGCAAATGACATACGGTAGAGTTTCCGCAGTTTTTGGACAGTCTGTTAGTTGACAAAAAAGGTCTTTATGAATTCGCAAGCTTTTTGAGTTCTGTCTTAAGGGCTGTATGGTCGTCAAAGTATTTATCCAGCGTATCAATGCACGCAAACAATGTTTTTCCCTCCGCAATGCCCATGTCTTTTATTTTTACTATCTTTGGATATTCTGTTGATATGACAGCATCTGCCTCTGTAGTAAGCTCTTCAGTGAATTTTTCTCCGGGTCGCGGGTTTGTAAATACAATAGGTATGTCTTGGTCCGGTTCAAATCCTGAAAGACGGATGAGTTCTTGCGCAAGAGTAAGTATTTTCACCGGTTTGCCCATATCCAAGACAAAGATTTCTCCTCCATTTCCTATCGCGCCCGCTTGAAGCACAAGAAGGCACGCTTCTTCCGTAAGCATGAAGTAGCGTTCCATTTCAGGGTGTGTTACTTGCACAGGACCGCCTTTGCGGATTTGTTCTTTGAAAATTGGAATAACACTGCCGCGACTGTCTAAGACATTGCCAAACCGCACGCAAATACAGCGAGTATATTTTACCTTATCAAGCGATTGAAACATTTTTTCGCCAATGCGTTTTGTCATGCCCATCACGGAAGAAGGATTTACTGCTTTGTCCGTAGAGATCAAAACTATTTTTTCAGTCAGATTTCGCACCGCCGCCTCCACAATGATGCGAGTGCCAAAGATGTTGTTTTTTACCGCTTCATCAGGATGCTGTTCCATGAGCGGCACGTGCTTAAATGCCGCGGCATGAAATACAAGGTGCGGGCGATAGCGCTTGAAAAGCGACTCTATTTTTTCCGCATCGCGTATATTGACTACAAGCTGCTGAATGGAAAGCAGAGGATATTTTTTCTGAAGTTCTAGGCCGATATGAAACATACGCGTTTCGTCGTTGTCCAGGAGAAGCAGTTGCGCTGACTGGAAACGGGCAATTTGGCGTGAGAGTTCAGACCCGATAGACCCTGCCGCGCCGGTAATAAGCACGACCTTCCCGCTCACCAGCTCTTTAATTCGCTGTTCGTCAGCAATAACAGGTTCGCGCCCCAAGAGATCTTCCACATTCACTTCCTGTAAATTTTGCAAAGTGATTTCATCGCTCATCAGTTCTGTCATTGACGGAACGATTTTTATTTTCTTGATTCCCGCTTCTCTTCCCCGTTCCACTGTTTGTTTGATTATTGTTGATCCGGCAGAAGGCAATGCAACAATCATGCGTTCAATAGTATTTGTTTTAACGCACTCTCCAATATTCTCAAGCCGTCCAAGAACGCGAATGCCGTATATGATGCGCCCCTTTTTGTTCAAGTCATCGTCAATAAATCCAACAGGCGCGTATTGGCTGTCCGGATTTTCCCTGATACTGCGCAATATTTGCACGCCTGCGTCTCCTGCCCCGACAATAAGCGTGCGCTCCTTTTTTCCGTCGTATTTGCCGCGGATAAGTTCTCTCAAAATGCGTTTTCCGAATCTAAGAAGGCTCGTTGCAAGAAAAATGAGGATAAAACCGACCAAGAGCACAGAGCGGGGAAAGCCGGAGAAAAGGGGTGTTGCACGAAACAAAAACAGAAGAAGTCCGACACAAAGAAAAGCAAAAAGATTCGCGCGAGCGATATGGATGAGTTCATCCGTGCCTACATACGAGAAAGAAAAAGAGTAGAGCTTCAGATATACAAACAGTGGAAGAGTGACTGCCAATGTAAGGGCAGTAAATCCGAAAGCATTCAGTATGTGCTCTGGCGGTATCCATCCTTCAAAGCGCAGGAAAAAAGCAATCCCCACGCTTCCAATAATCAGAATGGCGTCAAGAATGAGAATGGTAGCGAGACGCAGGGTTTGGTTGCCAAAAAAAAGTCGTGCAAGAGAAATCATTGCGCGTAAAATGTTCGTATTGTGCGCACCACAATATCCGCTTCTTCATCGTTGAGCTCCGGATACATGGGAAGAGAAATTACTTGTGTGCAGATTTTTTCTGTTTGTAAGAGCGATGAAATTTCGCCCTGCGCAGATACAAGCCGAGGCATTCCATATTCTGCACGCAGTGAGAGATCTGTGAATAAAGGCTCTGTATAGGTTGGCGCGGGCCACGAAATGAGTGTTTCAATCTCCTGTTCATCAAGATATTTTTTTAGTTCATCCCTCCGCTCCGCTCTGATTACATAGTTTGTGTATATATCAGAGAAACGATCATCATTAAAATGCGGTGTTTTAACTTGCGGCAGATCTGCGAGCCCTTTTCTATAATATTCTGCTATTTCTTTTCTCCTAATAAGCCATTGAGGAAAATATTTCATTTTTACATTCAGGAGCGCCGCATGAAGGTTGTCCATCAGAAGATTGTGGCTATGATAAAAAAAGTTCCTGCGTTCTCTGTCTTCTCCGTTATAGCGCATCAAGCGCGCTTTCTTGGCCACTGTGTCGTCATTTGTAACAAGCATTCCATTGTTTCCCCACCCGCCAAGCGCTTTTGCCCAGTACAAGCTAAAACATCCTGCATTGCCAAATGAACCTGCCTTTTTCATTGTGCCATCCGAGAAACGCATTGATGCTCCAAGCGCCTGCGCCGCATCTTCTATAACAAGCAGTCCTTTTCGTTTTGCTATATCCATAATTGCCTCCATGTCGCAAAGACGTCCATTGAGGTGTACCGGCTCAATGGCGGTAGTTTTTGGAGTAATTGCTTTTTCAATGAGTTTGACGTCCATATTAAAATCCTCACCAACATCCAGCAGTACAGGCATTGCTCCTGCAAGATAAACACAGGATATGCTTGCGATGAAAGTATGGGCGACAGTGAGCACTTCATCGCCGCTTTTTACTCCTGCCGCGCGCAAACCAAGATAAATAGCAGACGTTCCCGAATTCACCCCAATTGCATATTTCGTCCCTACAAAATTTGCAAATGCCTCTTCAAATTCTTTCAGGTCTTTTTGCATGACAATGGCGCCTCGTGAAAGCACATTATCAAACGCGGCAATGAATTCTTCTTTATGGTCTTGATATTGTTTTTGCGGGTTTACAAAACGTACTTTTGGCATAAAAGTTCATTTATGGATATAAAAAAATCTACCACAGACTGGCAGAGTTCGTCAATCAGCATCGTGGTCGCCCCCGGGAGGATGCCTTCGCTCGCTTAGAGTCTTCGGTAAGAATAAAATGATTTTCCACGTGGCAGACGGTAGAGCGTTCCTGCTGTAAAAAATTATACAGGCCCGATCTGCCGCTCAAAAATCTTTTTATTCTCATACCTTGCCTAATCGCTCTCAAAGACATCCTCCCGGGGACTGGCTATTCGTTTTTATCTATCCAAATACGGAGCCTTTGAAATCCTTCGGCAATGTTTTCAGGAAGTCCGGCAAATGAAAACCGCACATGTCCCTCGCCTCGGGGTCCGAATGCGGCGCCAGGGATGACGATTACATGCGCTTCGTTTAGAATTCTCAAGGCAAGCTCAAAAGAGTTCTGGTGGTTTTGATGTTTTACTTTTACAAGAATGTAATACGCGCCCATTGGTTTTTGGTATTCAAAGAAATTGGAAAGAGTGTCAAGTTCTTGACACATTTTTAGGCGATTGTTTGACAGGCTTTGGACAAAGTTAAGCACGCTATTGTCCTGTCCTTTCAGAGCGGCAATAGCGCCCCTTTGCGATATGGCAGGCGCGCATATTGTGAGCGCGTCATGAACTTTTAGCATGTGGTCTATAATCCCTTCGTTAGCATACGCAAAACCTACACGGTATCCTGTCATGGCATATTTTTTTGAAAAACTTCCGCATAAGATGACTCTGTCTCGCACATCTTCAAACGAGGCAGGGGATGCGTGGGGAGTATCGTCGTAGGTGAGGAAATCGTACGTTTCATCAGTAATAATGACGAGATCATGTTTTTTCGCCATATCGGCAAGCTCGCGCAATTCTTGCGCTCCAAACACCGCTCCTGTCGGGTTTGATGGATTTGAAAAAAGGATTGCCCGCGTTTTGGGCGTGATGTATTTTTCATATTCATTTATATCAAGCCGCCATCCCTCTGCTTCTTTAAGGGGCACGTGCACAGGAATTCCTCCAAACTGAATAGCTTGTTCAATATGGGACGCAAAACAGGGTGACGGGAGGAGCACTTCATCTCCAGGATCAATGATTGATCGAAGCGCGCAACAGACAGCTTCTTGGCATCCGGCAGTAATCATAAGCTCTTTTTTTGGTTCAATATGCGCGATTTTGCGCGACTTTTCAAGGTGTTGCGCAAGCAATACTCTTAATTCGGTCATTCCCGGCTCAAGCGTATACTTTGCCGTATCTGCATCCAAAAGCGCTTCACGTATGGCATTTTTTATGTGCTCCGGTGTGTCAAAATAGGGGATGCCTTGGCCAAAAGAAATAACTTTTCCCGCCCCTATTTTATCTTCCAATAGATCAGCCAAAATTGACATCTCTTTGATTGGTGAGATGACGATTTTTTGAACCGTTTGAGAAATATTTTTTGTGCGGAATGTTTTTCCACTTGCCGCTATTGCTGAACGAATGTTCATGTCATTTTCTTACCAATAATATGAATTCCTCTATGGAAATACCTGCTTGTTTGAGAATCAACACAATTGTTGGCTTAGCAAGATCACGAGAATATACGGGGACGGTTATTTTAATATTTTTGTTGATTCCGTGAACTAGATGGATGTGGCTGCCTCGTTGTCGCATAATGATAAAACCCATTCTTTGGAGAATGGGCATCAGTTTGCGAGCTGTGATAATAGGAATATAGCTCATGCGGCAATTTGCTTGATTCTTTGTCTGTACTTTACAGGTTCAAAAATATGAAGTTCAGCCAATCCTTCTTCAATAAGACACTCGCAATGGAGCTCAATCGCTTCGCGAGCCATTGCGCGGGCTTCTTTCATTGTATCTCCGCATGTGACTACGCCACGGATTTTTGGCACAGTAACTGTATACCCGCGTTCCGGGTGATTTGATTCAAAGAGGCATTCAAATTCTCCGTATATTGTTGGCACTTGCACTTTTTTTTTCAAATGGTTTTTCATATCAGTATTATACCAACCATTATCCTTTTGTCAACGATCGTATTGTTTTTAGGATATCTTCTTTCGTTGGATAATATACACCCTCAAGGGTTCGGCTCATGGGAGTAGGCGCATCCGGCAGAGTAATGCGTTGGACCGGACTTTTGAGGGAGGAAAAACAGTTTTCGCTAACGCGAGCAAGTATTTCTGCCGCAACTCCTCCTGTTTTCCACGCGCCTTCAACAACAACAATGCGGCCCGTTTTCCTCACAGAAGAAAAAATAAGATTTTCATCAAGAGGTTTTATTGTGCGCGGATCAATTACTTCGCACGAGATTCCTTCGAAAGAAAGTTTGTCTGCGGCTTCCAAAGCAAATGGCAGCATTGCGGAAATTGCAACAACTGTAATGTCTTTTCCAGCTCGTTTTATCTCGCCCTTGCCAATAGGCACTGAATATAATTCTTGCGGCACATGCTCTTCCATTCCGTAGAGATCTCTATCGTCAATAAATACCACAGGATTGGGATCTTGTATTGCGGCAACCATGAGCCCTTTCGCGTCATAAGGAGTTGCGGGCATGACGACTTTGAGGCCGGGAATGTGCGCAAAAAGAGCTTGCAATGCTTGTGAATGTTGCGCTGCCTGTTCGCCATGACGATTGATAATACCCCAAAATACAATAGGCGCAGACGTCTTGCCGCCGAACATATAATGCCAATTCGCCGCTTCGTTTATAATCGGGTCCATTGCATACATCATAAAGTCAACGCGAGGATGCACTACAATTGCCTTCATTCCAACAACAGCTGCGCCGAGGGCCGCGCCGGTTATTCCATTTTCAGAAACAGGAGTATCAATGACGCGTTCTTCGCCAAATGTTTCAATTAAATCTTTGCACGTATTCCCCACGTACCACGGGCTGCGCACGCCTTGGCCTATGAGAAGAACTGACGGATCTTGTTCCATCATTTGTTTGAGCGCCTCATTGATTGCGAGACTGTAGGTTAGGATGCGCATTTTTAATTCATGGGCCGATTATTGTTGAAATACATACTTTTCCAATTCATTGAAATCTGGGTAGGAGCTTATTTTTGCGAATTCATGCGCTTGGGCAACGCGTTTCTCTATTTCTGATTTTGTTGCGGCAATAGCAGTATCATCAAGAGATAGAATTTCTTTTAAATAGTTTTCAAATCGTGGGATTGGATCGCGTTTTTTCCATTCATCTATTTCTTCTTGCGGTCTGATATCTTGGTGAGATCCTTGAATATTATCGTCAGGCCCCACATGTCCTCGGAAGCGATATGTGCGGCATTCAAGAAATGCGGGACACCCTCCGTTTCTGATTGTTTTAATAAGACGTTTTGCTGTTTCATATACTTCCATGACATCGTTTCCGTCAACGTTGAAATTTGGTATTCCAAATGGCGCACTAATAGTATGAATTGCATTGTCAGGCCTGCATTCCTTGATGGGCATGTGGGTAGAATAGTAATTATTTTCACACACAAAAAGAACAGGCAATTTTTTTAGAGATGCAAAATTCATTGCCTCATAGAGCGCGCCTTCGCCTGTCGCGCCATCTCCAAAGAAACTTACAGCTATGGCAGTATCCTTTCTAATTTTTGCCGCCAAAGCGGCGCCAGCCGCAAGAGCAATGGTGCCGCCAACAATCGGGACGGATGCGAGGTACCCTTTGTCAGTAATAATAATATGCATAGATCCGCCGCGTCCCCTGGAGCATCCTGTTTCTTTGCCGTATATTTCTGCCACAAGAGCGTTAAGATCCCCGCCCTTGGCAAGATAGTGCCCATGGGAGCGATGAGTGCTGAATATCATATCGTTTTCCTTATGTGACGCTCATATTCCTGCGGCAATTGCCTCCTGTCCGAAATAGAGATGGACCGGACAGCGAATTTCTCCGGATAGAATGCCCGGAACAAAACTCTCCTCACAAGTTCTAATGAGGAGCATGGTGCGGTATAGATTAATTAGGAAATCTTTGGTGTACATGCAAGGTTATATTAAAAATTCAAGAAAATATTTTCAAAACTGTTTTTAGTATAATATGGAGATCTTGAAAGAACGATTGTTCTTTTACATATTTGATCTGCAGTTTCTTTTTTTCCGGCCAAATTTTTTCTTGGTATGCTTTTTCGGGATCCTGCGCGCCTTTCAACACTTCAGCTTCGTTAAAATTCCATAAAGAAGCGTAATCGGTAATCCCGGGACGTACCGAGAGGATAAGATTTTTTTCCGCGTCGGTCAACATATTTACATAAAATGGAACCTCGGGACGTGGGCCCACAAAACTCATGTTTCCAATGAATACATCAATGAGCTGGGGAAGTTCGTCCAGTTTCCATTTGCGCAAGAAAATGCCTATTGGCGTGAAACGGCGATCATCGCCAGCAGTGGATGGACCGCCAATTTTATCCGCATTTACCACCATGGAGCGGAACTTGAACATGCGAAATGGTTTTCCATATCGCCCCACGCGTACGCCGCGATAAAAAACAGGGCCGCCATCGGCTAGTTTGATTGCGATAGCGCTTACAAGAAGAATCGGCCAGATAAGAAGCAGGCCGAAAATGGAGAGAATAATATCAAAAAGACGTTTCATGGCATTTATTTATTTTATTAACACCAACCCCCTTCAGGTATCTGTTTGTCGGACCCGGGTATTTTTCTACTGAAAAATCCCTCTGGTCTCGCGCCGACCGCGCTGCGAAATGTCCGACGAAATAGATACCCTCGGAGGTTTCGTAATTCAAGAGAACTCATTTTATTGGATTTGAAAATATAAATACAATTTTGAAAGCGTATTTTTTAAGAAATGGAATGAGAAAGAGGGCATTATCTATGGCTTCCAAAATTCGCAAGAAAAGCGTACTGCCCGGTTTTCCCAAAAACGGAAATGCGATCCAAGAAACAATATGAAAGTAATATATATGAATTTTTTGAAAATAGTTGCGAGTGCGTTTGAGGTGCGCAACGGTAAGAATATGATCCGCTGCCCAGGACGTGCGTTTTCCTTGGATTTTATTCAGGCGTCGTTTGAAATTTGTGCATGGGTTGTGCCCAAAGGTTTCAATGCCAATCACGCATCCGTCTGGTGTAAGGACGCGGGCGAGTTCTTTCATAGAGGCGTCAAAATCAAGCGATGAAAACGTACCGCAGTCAAACACTACATCAAAGGAGTTGTCTTTGAATTCCAGATGTTCGCAATCCATTGTCAAAAGTGTTATTTTTTCTTTTTCTGGGAGATTTTCAATGCGCTTACGAGCAATTTCCAGAGAAGGTTCGGATAGATCAATACCTATAACGGAATTGGCTACACGCGCGAGATATGGA
>CAZKXN010000001.1:8496-10694 GCA_964556905.1 uncultured Gammaproteobacteria bacterium | reverse complement strand
TATAATTACGCTTGATATATTCAAGGAGCAACCCTGTCCCGCAGCCGAAATCAAGCACAGTTTTTCCTTTTGCGTTTTTTTCAAGAAGATCGTAGCACCATTGATAGCTAGACAATAGTTCCAGTCGAAATCCTTCAAAGTCGCCACTGGTTTTCTCTCTTTCATTTTGGTGTTTGGTTAACCATGCACGCGCCCGTGTGTCGTAGTGTTCTATTTCATGTTTTTTTCTCGTTTCCATAATGATGTATTTTATTTTGCTCTTTACTAAATATGTTTTGACGGGATAAGCAGTTTAAGAACACCTATAAGAGATCCAACACCATATCCGAAATGGCGCGCCATAAACGCACCGATAAGAGGGACAAACAGCATCGGATCACGTTTTTTGATGGCGATAGCGCAGGATGCGCTTACGACGATAAGGCCGTACAAAAAACTGCATATTATAAATAGCGGTGTTAAGGGAGCCCACAAAATACTTGCAATTCCAAGACCCAACGCACTGGCGATAAACAATAGAGGAATATAGTGTCGAAGCCGCAGCGGCGCATGAACAAATTTTAATGGATAAATCGCCCAGATACCATCTCTGATATTGTGTACGAGAAAATTTTTGACGGTTTGTTTTGGATAGTATGTGCATTCAATGTCAGGAGCAAGAAGGATTTTTTTTCCGGCACGTTTGAGGCGGATGAAAAATTCCATATCTTGTGAACGAATAAGATTTTCATTGAACATGCCGATTTCAGAAAAAATTTCTTTTCGGTAACAGCCGCCAAACACCGCATCCACCCATTGCGTCGTACCAGACCCCATTCGAAATCGCGAACCGCCTACACCGAGAGGATGATGCAGTACTTCCGCTATCGCGCGCGCGGGAGCAGTTGCGCTATGCGCTACCGTGCGTAGATTGCCGCCAACAACATCCGCAGGAGTTGTGTGAAGGTATCCAACACACTTTGCAATATAATCATTGGGATACGAAGCATGCGCGCCCATTAGAATAATGATGCCTCCATTCGCATTCGCTATTCCGATGTTAAAGGCAGATGGAGTGTGTTTTTTTGGATTGTCAAAAAGTTTGATCCAGGAATATCGTTCTTGATATGATTTTGTGATGCCGCGAGTGCCATCTTTACTGAACCCATCGACGACCAATACTTCCAGAGATTCTTTCGGGTATGTCTGTTTGCACAAAGAATCGAGGCATGCCGCGATGAATTTTTCTTCATTTCTGCAAGGGATAATAACGGAGACCGCGGCAGGAGAGATTGTTGATTTTGTTTGGTCAGACATAGAATTTACGCAAGCAATTCATAATATTTTTTTTCCATTGAGTCCAGATTATTTTGCAGTGAAGCATTGGTTTCTACCAATGCGCGGTTAAAGGGAAGCGCAGAACCGATAAGGGATTTATTTTCAAACGCCGCCGCTATTTTTTCTGCAAGATCACGCGGGTTATTGACCTTACAGAGAAGTCCATTTTCTCCGTGACGAATCCATTCTTTATTCGCCGGTATGTCGGTAACTATTGGAAACAACCCAAGCGCCATTGCCTCAAATAAGGACTGGGAGGCGCCATCGCTTTTTGAGGTTGAAACATATATTGAATGTTCTTGCACGATTGACTGATATTTTTTTTGGTCAGAAATTTTATCGTACACGGTTATATGATTTTCAAGATTCAACTTGCGGATCAGAGCGAGAAATTTATTTTTTAATGGTCCTCCGCCAAGAAGTATACATCGAGCGTCTGGATACTGTTCAACAACATATTTCATAGCGTGGATAAGAAGATCTACATTGTATATGTCCTCAAAGAAACGAGTGCTGATAATTCGTTTTTCTATTGCTTCTGGCTTTCTATACGGATAATGTTCAACATCGATCCCGTAGGGCATTGCTATGATACGTTCCTGCGAAATGCCATAAGACGCCACTCTTTTGGCAAGGTGGTTTGCCTGACAATGGATGAGGTCGGCCTTTTGAAGAGTTTTATTCAAAAGGTATTTTTGTATTTTTAATTTTAGGGGATTGTGTATTACATTTTCAAGCAGGACATCTGATCCAATAGCGCTAAGTGCGAATGGATGGAAATTTGAATACGCTCCCATGAGTCCGTATCCGCCGGCATAGATGCCTTGCAAAATGTCGGGTTTAATTTTTTGCAGGATCTCCTTGAGAGATTTAATGCCAAG
>CAZKXN010000001.1:4215-8460 GCA_964556905.1 uncultured Gammaproteobacteria bacterium | reverse complement strand
CTCGTTTTGGAATAAGGATGGAAATGGATTGAAATTCAGCAGATGGTTTTTCAAAGCTTACAAGAGAGCCGGTATGCCCTTTCTCAAGAAAATATCGCACCCATTGCGCAAGATGGATGCTTTGCGGGTTGCCAAGGAAGCAGATATGAATTTTTTTCATACGATTTTATTGTTTCGTGAATGCCGCTATAGTTTTTTGCAATCCCTCATCAAGAGAAATTCGCGGTTTCCAGCCGAATTTTTTTTGTACTTTTGTTATATCAAGCACATTTACGGCAGTATCATGCGATGGAGTATAGGTGAGTTGAATTGAGGTATGAAACATTTTAGATATTTTTACAAAAAGGTCGTTTACCCGGATGCCGCTACCGGACCCGACATTATAAATATCATTGGTTGTCTGCATTCCTACAGTGGAGAGAGCTTCTACTACGTCGGCAACATAAAGGAAGTCCCTTACCTGCGATCCATCTCCTCTAATAACGATTGATTGATTATGCATTACTCCATTGATGATTGACGGAATAATTCCTTCCGACCACTGGCATGGTCCATAGGCATTGCTCAAGCGCAGAATAGTATATGGAAGTTGGTGTATTTTTGACCATACCTCTATATACTTTTCAAGAAGAAGATTTGCAAGTCCGTACAGAGTTTTTGGCTGGCAAGCTGTTGTTTCTAGAGTTGGGATTTGCGCAGCATCAGCGCAGATTGCCCCTCCGGAAGAAATAAAACAGAAATTTTCTACATCGCATGATTGTAATGCATCCAAGAGATTCTTTATCGTGTTGAGAAAATGAGACGCCGCCATGAAGGCAGGGTCATGAATGTTTTTTCGTAGCCCTATTGGCCCTGCGAGGTGATATATGAAAGTCGGTTTCTCGCTTTTGATAATTTCAGAAAATTTTTGACTTTCGAGAGCAACCGCATAGAATCGTATTTTGTTTAGCGAATGTAAAATTGGATTCCTATCCAGCACGACAACGGTATGGCCTTGCGCATGAAGAAATTTTGCCAAATGAGAACCGATGAAGCCCGCGCCTCCAGTTATCAGAATTTTTTTTGTATGAATAGCCATGAAAGAAGAGTCTGTACTTGCTACAAAAAAGAATTTTATGTATGATATTGCATGCTATTTACAGTTCAATTAAATCTGCATTTTTTATTATGATTATCAGGGATTTAATGTAGCATATGCTAAACGGAAAAACAATACTTATCACAGGCGGGACTGGTTCTTTTGGAAAGCGGTTTATTGAGATTGTTTTGGAAAAGTACCAGCCAAAAAGGTTGATCATATTCAGCCGAGACGAACTCAAACAATTTGAGATGTCGCAGAAGTGGAATGAAAAAAACCATCCATGCATCCGCTACTTTCTTGGCGACGTGCGGGACCGCGATAGACTGTCGCGCGCGTTTCGGGGAGTTGATTACGTGATTCATGCGGCGGCGCTTAAGCAAGTGCCGGCTGCGGAGTACAACCCATCAGAAGCCATAAAAACAAATATTAACGGCGCCATGAATATAATTGACGCCGCGCTTGCCAATGGAGTGGAGCGCGTGGTAGCGCTTTCTACTGATAAGGCATGCAACCCAGCGAATCTTTATGGAGCAACAAAGCTATGTTCTGATAAACTCTTTACTGCCGCAAGCGCGTATGTCGGAGGACAGGATACAGTCTTTGCTGTCGTGCGTTATGGAAATGTAATAGGAAGCAGGGGATCTGTAATTCCATTTTTTCTTGAACGAAAAAAAACAGGGACGATCCCTATCACCGATCCGCGCATGACGCGATTTTGGATTACTTTGGATCATGGAGTATATTTTGTTTTACACGCATTGGAGCAAATTAAAGGGGGAGAGATTTTTGTGCCAAAGATCCCATCAATGAATATCTTGGACCTCGCGCATGCAATTGCGCCAGAATGCGCGTATGAGGTTGTTGGTATTCGGTCCGGAGAGAAAATTCATGAAATAATGATTTCAAGAGACGACGCGCGAAACGCGCTGGAATTTGAAAACCATTATGTTGTACTGCCGCAGTCAGCGGCTGCATCCCGTTCATATTTGTATGAAACGGCGAAACCAGTTGCGGCGGATTTTGAATATAGTTCAGGCGACAATCCATGGATGCTGTCTCGTGAGGAGCTCCAGGAACTTTTAATCAGCGCGCAAAAAGATCTGGAACACAGTTCAATGGAGTGGGCAATGCAAGGGGTGCCTAAATAAAGCCGGGGAACAGAAATTATGAACCCAGTTAGAAATTCTAGCGCTCAAAGCGCCGCACAGATACATGAAGCAAAAGTGAAGCACGAGCCAGACAGAAAAAAGAAGATTCTTATCACAGGAGCGAGCGGACTTCTCGGAAGCAACCTCGCTATTTTTTTTCGCGATGAGTATGACGTAAGCGGAGTGGTAAGCGCGCATCCTGTCAATATCCCTCAAGTAAAAATTGTGCGCGCCGATCTTACAAGCAAACGGGAATGCAAAAGGGTGATACGCGAGCAAAATCCGGACATTGTTATTCATTGCGCCGCACTTGCGAGTGTTGATCAATGCGAACAAGACACAGCGCTGGCGGAATTGTTAAATCATCATATATCGCAAAATGTTGTTGAGTCAGCGCTTGGCGCGCCATGCAAGCTTATCTATGTTTCAACTGATGCGGTATATGAATGCTCGCGCGGGGATTATCGTGAAACAGATGCGCCTTCGCCAGTAAATTATTATGGACGGTCAAAGCTGTTTGGAGAGCAAGAATGTTTACGCCACCCTTCCGCTTTTATTGCGCGCACGAATTTTTTTGGGTGGAACGTGCAGAGCAAGGAAGGCCTTGGCGAATGGATCGTAAACCGCCTCGCAATTGGAGAAGAGATAAAAGGGTTTGAGGATGCTTTTTTTTCCTCTCTGTATACTTTTGATCTTGCGCGCATTTTACATGCGGTTATTGAAAAGGATTTGCGAGGAGTATACAATCTTGCATCGCACACAGCTCTTTCCAAGTTTGAATTTGCAACGCAAATCGCTTGCGCTCTCGGAGTTTCAGACTCGCTTGTAAAGCCGACATCCATTCAAAAGCATGCATTTCGCGCGCCGCGAGGGACAAATCTTTCAATGAACGTATCAAAGATTGAACATGATCTGGGGATGCAACTTCCATCTCTTGAAGAATCATTAAAGCGTTTTGTCAAAGATTATCAGAGCGGCATGCAAAATAAGATGCGTGCGTATGGAGATTTTTCCAATACTCCGCGATTCATTCCTTACGGCTGTCAGTCAATTGATCAGGATGATATTGATGAAGTTTCATCAACGCTTCGCTCTTCACACATTACTCAAGGTCCCAAAGTGGCAGAATTTGAGCGTGCAATTGGCAATGTTACTCATAGCAGGCACGTTATTGCTGTAAATTCAGCAACGTCAGCGCTTCATATTGCGTGTCGCTCTGCTGGCGTGAATAGCGGTGATGAAGTGATTACCTCTCCGATAACCTTTGTTGCATCTGCGAATTGCGCCTTATATTGCGGCGCAACGCCCGTATTTGCAGATATTGACAGCTCTACATATCTAATAGATCCGCAAGAAATTGCCAAGAAGATTACTTCAAAAACGCGCGTAGTGATTCCTGTGCATCTTGCCGGGCAGAGTTGTGATATGGAAGAGATTCATAGGGTCGTGCAGGAAGGTGAGAAAAAATTTGGCGCACGGATTTTTATTATTGAAGACGCTTCGCATTCAATTGGTTCATTCTATAAAAGGCGGCCGGTTGGGTCTTGCAATTTTGCCGATATGGCGATATTTAGTTTTCATCCTGTAAAACATATCACTACAGGAGAGGGCGGAGCGATTTGCACTAATGACGAACAGCTTGCAAGAAAACTGTATCGTTTGCGGTCGCATGGCATTACGAGTAATTCAGAGGACTTTGTGCATGCGGATCAGGCTTTTTATATAGGGCCAGACGGTGAGCGGATGAAGAATCCTTGGTACTATGAGCAGATTGATCTTGGATATAATTATCGCCTTACTGATATGCAGGCGGCACTTGGTGTTTCTCAACTGGATAAACTTGATGCATTTCGCTCTCGCCGCAAAGATACTATACAATGTTATAATGATGCTTTCCGCGCAATTCAAACAATTACGATTCCCTTTGTATCGCCTGATTGCGATGCCAATTTCCATCTTTACATCCTTCTCTGGGATTTTGATGCTATCGGCAAAACTCGCGCAGAGGTGATGTAC
>CAZKXN010000001.1:1442-4205 GCA_964556905.1 uncultured Gammaproteobacteria bacterium | reverse complement strand
GCTAGAGAAAGGGATTCAGACACAGGTGCATTACATTCCAGTACATACCCAGCCGTATTATCAGAAGCATCTTGGCACTCACTGGGGGCAATATCCCAAGGCGGAAGAGTATTATCAGCGCTGTCTTTCTCTGCCATTACATCCCAGGATGAGCGATGAGGATGTGGAGCGGGTTATTGATGAGGTGAAGCGGTTGGCCATATATTAATAACAAAGCGTATGTTAAAATTTGAATCAATTGAAATTGAAAGAAAAAAAAGATTCAATTCATTATTGAATGAAGGGTCTGGAGCAGAAGAAGAATTTATTACGTGCATAAAAATGTATGCAAACGAAGAAGTCAAGGATAGACTTATAGCTACTCTGCGATTTGCGAAAGGCATTACATATAGTCATCCGGGACTATCACCAGCATCATACTTTGCACACCCATTGCGAGTCACGAGCATGGCATTGCAATTGGAACCGGTACTTGACGAAGACACCTTCACCATTGCATTACTTCATAATGTATTAGAGGTTTCAGAAACCACGGTTGACAAGTTAAGAAATCGTTTTAATAAAAGAATAGCTGAATCTATTAGTATGTTAACCGTTGATCGTTCACAAGGGAATGATCGGGAATACAAAAAAAAATATTATGAAAAATTAAACACTACTCACGACAGTAGAATTGTAAAGGCTCTTGATAAAATTGATAATTTATTTGTACTCTGTCTTAATAAAAATGATGAAGTGCGCAAGGCTTATTTGGAGGAGGCGGAAAAATATATCATCCCCTTTATTGATAAGGATATAAGTGAAATTTCTGCATACGTCAAACAATTAATCCAAAATTGTCATGAAGTTGGTTACCTAGATATAGAATTTAAAAAGTAATATAAATTAAAATTAATATGCAATTGAATATCAAAAAAAAGGTTGCTATTGTCACTGGCGCAAGCAGGGGGATGGGCAAGGCTATAGCATTTGCGCTTTCAAGAGAAGGCGTATATGTATGTATGGTTGCGAGAAACTTTAAAGATTTAAAGAAATTGACCAAAGAAATTTATTGCGAAACAGGGGCTGAAGTTATTTGTTTCCCAGGTGATGTTTCCGACCCTACACTCCCCGACAAAGTTATTAAGGGGGTAGTTAAGAAATGGGGAGCGGTTCACATTTTAGTTAATAATGCTGGGGGTCCTCCATCGGGTTCTTTTCTAGAATTTTCCGACGTTGATTGGACATCTACATTAGATCAAACGCTCATGAGCGTTATACGGTTTTCAAGAACGGTAGCCCCCTTTATGAAACAGCAGAATTGGGGACGCATTATAAATATCGTATCTACTGCAGCAAAAGAGCCGACACCAAATATGGTTTTATCTGCTACAGCACGGGCGGGTGTTTTGGCGTTTTCTAAAGCCATAGCAACAGAACTAGCACCGTATCAAATCACCGTTAATTCGCTTTCTCCAGGAGGAGTATTAACTGATAGATTGTTTGACCTATTTAAAGAAATTGCACAAAAGCAGAATGTATCATATGAAGAATTGCTCGAGAGAACGAAAGCATCAATACCGATGAATCGATTCGCCTCTCCAGAAGAGATTGCGAGTATTGTCCTACTCCTTGCCTCTAGTCAAAGTAGCTACATAACAGGAACGAATATTGCGGTTGACGGCGGGATATCGAAGAGTATTTTTTGAATATAATTTTTTAAGATGCCTGCAGAACAAGCGAAAATATTTGAAAGAGATATTTTTTTTGAAACAACCCCGAAATTTATTGCTACGACAGAATCCATTTCAGATATTATAATATTCTTACTCAAATCAAAATATCCATCATGGATTGGAAGAGTAACAGATATCAGTCAGGTCAGTGGCAATGAAGTTAACTCGAATAACTATAAAATAGAGACAACAACGAGAACGTATGTATTGAAGAGATTTCCCTCGATGAAAGAGAGAACGAATATAAATAAATTGTTAAAGCTGAACAATGCGTTAATAGCAGATAGGATTCCATTCCCTCGGGCTTTACCGTGCCTAACCGGCGAACTGATCGTGGAATATGACAATGCCCTATGGTGTCTTTTTGAGTTTATGCCCGGCAACTATTTTGCAGGAGAAAATGATGAAGAATTACAGTCCGCTGGGCGTATGATAGGGAAGTTATTTCAAAGATTGCGAGAAATTCCGTATATAGCGAGACAAAGCCAAGCAGTGGCGTGATGTATTCGGACAAGAAATGGGCATGCTATTAGACGCGAATTTGGACTATCTGACAGACACTTTCGCGTTAATACATTCCAATAAAGAAATATTATTGGAATCAAGAATTCAAGTTTGCCATATTGATTTGCATCCGCATAATATTCTTATTAAAGATAACCAATTGTCTGCTTTCCTTGACATTGATTCCATTAAAATTGCTAATCCTTGCGTGTCAGTTGCTTTTTCAATATATAAACTCATAAGACAATAATCCGCGAGATTAAATTTGTTAAATTATACTGACGAAATTGCAATAAATGCAAAGAAATTATTTTTATCAATTGATCAGATATTTCCTTTTACAAAAGAAGAGGTAAAAAATTTTTATCTATTTTCCCTTATTGAGATATTCCGAAGGATATCTATTATTTTTCGATTGAATCTTTATGAAAATAATCGTACATGGAATCATGTTCTTCCAATGCACATTTCAGGACTGGAAGAATCCAGAATAATTTTTAATGGAATTTTATGAACGAGAGAGTTGGATATATTTGTCAGTGGG
>CAZKXN010000001.1:0-1432 GCA_964556905.1 uncultured Gammaproteobacteria bacterium | reverse complement strand
CGATCGTTGTTATTTCTTGCGCGATTCTTATATTACCTCTTCTTGTCATCAATTCGGCACTTTTTCCGTACGTATTTTCTAAGATTATTTTTTTTAGGATTGCGGTTGAGATCTGTACGGCAGTCTGGATCTTTTTAGTGTTTCACGATCGGCGCTATCTGCCGAATTGGAAAAATCCTATCATAGTCTCCTGCAGTATCTTTATCGGCATACTGGGTATTACGACACTCACAGGCGTTGATTGGCAGCAATCTTTTTTTTCTAGTCAAAAGCGCATGACCGGATTATTAACATTGTTGCATTTTTGGTTATGGTTCCTGATCCTTGCTTCCACTATGAAGAAGTGGAAATTGTGGAGAGTGACGCTATGGGTATCTCCTCTCGTAACATTACTTGTGGGGTATCAGACATTTCAGAGCCTGAAAGAGGCGTCGATCATACTATCTCCTGTCGGGGATCCTGTCTTTCTTGGCGGATATGCCCTGTTGAATATTTTTGTATCAGGAATACTTCTTTTTCGTGAAAAGAATACAGTATTGCAAGATCTTTTAGTATTTCTAATGTTTTTTAATACTATTCTCGTATTTCTCTCCGGAAGCAGAGGGGCTATTTTTTCATTCATTGTTAGCGCGGCAGTCCTATGTATTTTTTTATACAGCTCTGCTATTTCACAGAAAGTAAGAAAAAAGATTCAGTATATCCTCCCCATTTTTTTGCTGGCAGTATTTCTCCTTTTTCTTTTTGCGAATGCACATTTCAGTCGAGGATGGCTGTCTTCTCCCACCCTATCTCCATTTCGAAGCGTCGTTCACAGCTTCCGACTCGATGGTTTGAAAGAAAGAGCGGCAGTATGGCTAATTGGAGCAGAGGGCTTTATTGAAAAACCTCTTACAGGATGGGGTTGGGAAAATTTTGACAAGATTTACGATCGATATTTCAAGCCACGCCTCCTTGGTGTAAGCGTACGGGATTTCTTTCTTGATCGATCCTATAATCAACTTGTAGACATACTTTCTCTTGCGGGGATTTTTGGATTTCTTGCGTATTCCTTTTTTTGGTATACGATTTTTTTGAGTATCTATAAAGCTTTGCAAAAAGAAAGAGAGGAGTTTTATCGAATATTCTTGATAGTCCTTGCAACTTTCTTTGTTTCGTATTTCTTTTTAAGTCTTACCACCTTTGATACTCCAGCGAATCTCGTTATTTTCTTTTTAATGCTCGCATTTACATATTACGCCACTCATGGAGTTTTTATTACTGCCACAAACCTATCTAATAAAAAATTATTTTTACATGAAGCGTTTGCTGAAGTGAAAAAACGATTATCGCCACTCATTTTGGGAATTTATATATGCGCAGTTATTTTACTTTCGTCTGCAATTTATTTTTTCAATATCCGTGATGTGTACCTGCACACCGTTTAGAGTTTTAT